>JBDHMR010000374.1:0-2817 GCA_039656035.1 Gemmatimonadota bacterium | reverse complement strand
CCAGTCATCTGGCGAGAGCGACACGTCGAGTTCCATGAACCGGGCCCACGCCGGAATGACGAACGACAACCGGCGCTCTTCCCCGCCGACCCCCTGGATGGTGGCCCGGAAAACTCCGCCAAGCAAGGCCGCTCTCGGGGTAGCGTCCTGCGAGGCGTCCGACAAGTTGTCGAGAATCAGCCATACTTCGCCCCCGGTCCGACCGGCGGTCAACCGAAAAGGCGAGTGCCTGAGCCGGATCGCCACCTTCCCCGGCGCCACCGGAGAGGCCACCGCCACGATCTGGTATCCGCCCGCCACCACGTCTCGTCCATCGACCTGATACACGGCGGCATCCTCCCGCGGGCCGGCCGCGAAGCCATTCTCGCCCCTGTAGGGTGCTCCTCCGGGTTCGTGCAGGCTGGTGAACATCCGCTCGAACACGCCGCCGGTTTCGATCCGGACCTGGAAGGGACGGTCATCCTGGGCCGTGAAGAACAACCGCTTGGTACCGCCGGCGTCCAGGCCGAGTGGACCGATCTCGGCCGACTCACCTGGCGCGAGCGGGTTCACGACGGTCTGAACGACGCGAAACACCGGGCCGACGCTCCGGTCGGTGCTCCATCCGGTGATCACCGCACTCCTGGCAGTACCGGGCTCTATTGACTCATTCCGGGTATCGAAAACCAATCTTTGGCTGTTTGCCGAGCCGACAGAACGCGGCCGATCCAACCATGACTCCGTCGTTTCTAAGCTCACCGGCCCCGTCGTCGTGCGTGGGGGGAGGTGGATCTTTTCCTGGGTGATGCCTGTCGTTCCTTTAATGACGGTCCAGTTTGCCACCGTCGTGCCCGACAAACCTGTGGCCTTGCCGGCAGCTTGTTCGAGCCAACGCCAGGCACTGGAGAGGTCGGGTACGCCGGTCCCCTGATCGACGAACGAGCTGCCGGGGAGCGGGATCGCCGTGACCATGAGGGCGCGCTTGACCGCGGCCGCGTCGACTGGCGTGTCTTCAGCAACAGCGGCGGACAATAGCCGAGCGGCCAGACCGGCCACGTGCGGAGCGGCCATGCTGGTTCCGGCGTTGCGTTCGTCGCCGGTGCTCCACCACGGAACCGTTGAGTACGCCACCCCGGGGGCCACCACGTCGGGTTTGGCCAGCTCGCCACCCCGGGAACTGAAGAACGCCATTGGGTCTTCCTGCGCAGGGCCGTTGGCCGGGCGCGCAAGAAACACCAAGGGAAATGTGGCCCCGACAGTGATGGGCCGCCGTGCGCTCCCGGGAAATCCCATGGTCGACAGGCCCGGTCCGTCGTTGCCGGCGCTCACCGTCATGACCACGTCGGGATGTCGGGCCAGCAGCGAGTCGACCAACCGGTCGATGGTGGCAGATCCTTCCCTCTCGTTGCCGACGCCGAAGCTCAGGTTGATCACCAACGGCATACGGCGGCGCTCGGCGAAGGCAACAGCGTAGGCCATGGCTCGCGCCATACTACCGTCGACCGAGATACCGCCGCGGGCGTTGTTGGAAATCTTGAGACCCAGCAGCCGAGCCCCGGGGGCGACGCCATCGAAACCCTCGACGTCATACATGTCATGCCCGGCGGCGATGCCGGCGACGTGGGTACCGTGGCCGCTGGTGTCGAACATCAGGTCGAGTATGGGCCGGCCATCCCGCTCGTGGAAGTTGGCGGCGATGGCCAGCGGCGAGCGCGAGTCGGGCCCGGGCACCCAGCCGAACGTGCGGTGGTCGATCAGGTAGTCGTGCACGGGCCGTTCGTCGGTAAGCGTGCCGTCGCCATCGGTATCGGCAAACAGCACCCAGCCGTTCTGCGCCCGGGTTACGATCACCACCAGAGTATCGGAGTATCGGCCGTTGCCGTTGAGGTCCGACGCCGGTGGCGCCTCGGGATCGATCACCAGCGGCGTCCCCAGCGGGATCTCGGCGATGCGGCCGGCGAAGTATTCCTGCGATATGCTGTAGCTCACCACCCGCCCGAAACCGGAGAGCGAGCGAGATCCTACCGTCACCACGTCGCCCTTCGGAGTGACCGGGTCGAGCGATACTCGCCCCTCTCCCGAAAAATCGCGCAGGTCCAGCACCTTGGCGTCGCCGGTGCTGGTGGTGCCGAGCCCGGCCACATCGGTGTCCAAGCCGCTGTCGAGGATGGCGATGATCACCCCGCGGCCATCATAGCGCGGATATCGCTCGGCGAATTGGGGTACACCGGTGGGAGCGAGCGGCATCCAACCACTGAGGAACGCGGCCCGGGCGGGTTCGATGGGTACCGGTTCGACCTGTGGGACAGATGGGTCGCTTGCGTGACCAGCGGGAGCGGGATCGGTTTCAGTGCTGCCGGCGCCCCGGCTACATGCCAGGCAGACGACGGCCAGGACCATCGCGCGGCCCTGGGTGTAGCGCGCACCCGTGACGGTCACTGGTTCAGGGCAGCGTCGATGGGCGGCAGCACGAAGGGCCCGATGTGGGGGCCGGCGTAGTTGCTGGTAACGCGGAGCAGGAAGGCCAGGTAGTCACGGGTGTCTTCCGGCGTGACCACGCTGTCGACGTAACCTCTGGCGGCGGCGTACTTGGCGTCGAGCTGTTCATCATAGTCGGTCCGCATACTATCGACCGACTGCTGCACGTCTTTCGGTAGCGCCGATCCTGCCTGCTTGGCCTTGTCGATCTCGGCGCCGTGCACCGCCATCACGGCCGACTCGCCTTCCATGACTCCCATCCGGCCGGTGGGCCAGGTGAGGATGAAGTCGGGATCGAACCCCTGGCCCGCCATGGCGTAGTAGCCGGCGCCCGAAGCGTGATTGACCGTGAGCACGATC
>JBDHMR010000373.1:0-2826 GCA_039656035.1 Gemmatimonadota bacterium | reverse complement strand
TGTGGAAGTCGGCCCGCTACATGGCCTACCAGGACGACGCCGAAACCATCATCAACACCCATCCGATCGGCTATATCGGCGCCGACAACAAGGGGCTCGACCAGCTTCTGGCGCCCCCCGGAGGCAAGAACCGGGATTCACACGGGACCTACCCCTTCACCGGCCTCTAGAAGGACGTCGGCCCTGGGGGATCCACGGAACAGATCAAGAGCCGGTGGGACCACCGCAAGTATTTTGCGGACGTGTCGAGGGGATTACCGACGGAAGTTGCGGCGTACGACCTCGCCGAGCGGGTGGAGGTCATCCCCGACTGGGAGGTGTTCCACCCCCTACTGGCCGATGACCCGGCTGTCCGCCAGGACTGGAGCTGGATGGTGTTGCCGATCCGCTGGGGGTACCCGGCCTCGGAATCGCCGTTCGCCGGCTTCATCGCCCACGCCGAAACCGGCAACCTGGCTCCTCCTGGACCGACGTTTCAATCCAGCTGGAACACATCAGGCGCCAGTGCCGGATTCCACCACTACAACCCGCACAAGTTCTCTTCCCTGTTCCCGCTGGGATACCAGGACACCTTCAACAACAGCCTCGGGTTCATCAACGCCATTACGGCGACCCTGTTAATCCTCCCGCCAATCGATTTCCTGTGGCGCGTATTCGCGGCGCCGTTCCGCGCCGTCGCCAAGAAGCCAGTACCGGTGTTCTTCCCGACCGAGCAGGTGCCGTTTCGCTTTGTGGGCCTGTTCGGCGGACCGGCGGCCGAGTTCATTCCCGACGACTTCAACCTCTTGTTCCTCGACTCGACTCTGGCGATCCCGATATTCAACAGGCCTGAACTCTCGACCGACACTGGCTTCGTGTCATTGAATGAATCGATCCACGCCACTAACACCAGCTTCCTCTTCGGGGGCTCGTTGTTCCTTGGCAAGAGGCTGGTGACCACCAACACCATCCGCAATTCGCAACATGATTTGGGGTTCGATATTCTGCTATTGCCGACCCAACGAACATACCAGGTTCGAGGGAACCTGAATTTGTGGGAGTGGGCTGGAAGCATTCGGTACAATCTGGCCACTGAGAAGTTCCAACCATACCTCAAGATCGGGTATGGACTCAGTTGGTATCGCGTGGAGGAGGTCACCACACAGATCGTCGGAACCGATGCCGACCCGGTACCGCTCGACCCTGCTCAGGGCCTCTGGGTCAGACAACCGTGGCGCGACGACCAGGGCAACGAAGATGCATTCGCCAACATATGGCCCAACACCGGCCATATCGGAGGCGGCATCGAGTTGATACCGGTCACCAGCCGGGCCCCGATCCCCGGAGGGATCGACGTCAGTCTTCTCCTGGACTTCGCCCATTATCGCCACGCGCTGGGTGTCAAACGTACCCTGGTCGAGGGCGTGACGTTCGAGGGCGGTGAGCGCGACAGGACGGTCACCCGGAACGTAGTGACCCTGGCGGTGACTCTGGGGTTCTAGGGGAATTGGGGAATTGAGGGAGCGAGGAAGACTCAGGTACTTCCCGAGTTCCCCAGTTCCCTAAAACAGTTCGACCTTGATGTTCAGCTTGCCGGGGTGGGCCGTAAGGGTGTCGATCAGCGCCTGAACGGACCGTTGCGTTTCGAGCAACCCCTGATACAGTGTCGTGTCGGTCACCATCTTGCCCAACGTACCCTTGCCCATGCTCATGTTGATCAGGAGCGTGTCCATGCGGGCTGCTACCGTAGTGAGCTGCCGGGTCATTCCCTTCAACCCTACCGCTGTAGAGTCGAGGTTGGTGATGGTCGCCCTGAATTCGTCACTTGCCAACAGGCTATCCGCCCTGGCGCCCAGGCTGCGCATCGTAACCAGGGTCCGGGTCAGTTCGGCGAGGGGACCGTTGACGGTATCGGCCAGCACCCGGAACATCGCCTGTGAAGCTTCGAGGGACCTGTGCAGATCATCCGACAGCTGGGTCGTGAACAAGACCGCCATGCTGTCCATCAACGCCTCCATCCTCCCCATCAAACCCGACCCGAGATCGGTCAATCCGCCGGTGAGAGATCCGGGAATCTCGTCGCTCTCCGCCATCGGGGTAGCCGAGGTTCCGGGGTCATAGTCGAGCACCACGTCACCGATGAGTCCGATTGAAGTGACGGACGCGGTGGCGTCTTCCCGGGGCAGGATATCTGGATTGGTCAGGTTCAGGCGCACGGCAACGTCGCCTACTCCTCTGAAGTCGATTCGCTCCACATTCCCCACATCGACGCCCGACACCCTGACTGCCGAGCCACGCTTGAGGCTGCCGACGTTGGCGAACGCGGCCGTATAGAGGTCCCCACCACCGAACGACCGGCCCTGTAGCCAGATGGTTCCGGCCACGAAGGCGACCACCGCCACCAGAACCATGCCCCCGACAGCCGTCGCCTGTTTATAGTGCAGATCCATTAGGTACGCTCACGCCGCAAAAGAGGAATTTTCGAAGTCGCGCTCGAGGAAGGCTTTGACCTTGGGATGAGTCGATTCCATGAACTCCTCCTTGGTCCCTTCCAAAACCACCTTTCCTTCCGCCAGCAGCGCAATGCGGTCGGCAACTTTGAAGGCGCCACGCACGTCGTGCGTCACCGTCACGCTGGTTACTCCCAATTCCTCCGCCAGCCGGGTTACCAGGCCGTCGATGATATCTGCGTTGACCGGATCGAGCCCGGATGTCGGCTCGTCGTACAAGAGATACTTGGGTTCACCGGCAATCGCCCGGGCGATGCCCACGCGTTTCCGCATCCCCCCCGACAGTTCCGCCGGCAGCTTCCGGCTAGTCTCCTGTGCCAGGTTCACCAGCTCCAGA
>JBDHMR010000372.1:0-2830 GCA_039656035.1 Gemmatimonadota bacterium | reverse complement strand
AGGTTTAACGGGAATCCCTAACGAGATTGTCGGGGTGGTGGCGCGGGGCGCTCAGAAGTGCAAGTTAGCCAGAGGTAGCCCTTGGAGGGCGTATCAGCCAGGTCTCTGTTCCATCGGACCATCTCCCGTGCCTTACCCGCGCTGCGGTTCTCGCCGTAGCGACTTGGGGTCTTGCGGCCGCTCCCCTCCTGGCTCAGGGTGCCAGCGGCAAGATCGAGGGCACGGTGCGCGATCAGGCGGGCTCACCCATCGCCAACGCCCAGGTGTTCGTGGTCAACACCACGTTCAGCACCACCACCAACAGCGACGGCTTCTACTTCTTCAACAACGTACTGGTTGGCACGGTCGCCCTTCAGGCCAGTTTCATCGGCTACAAGGCGGCCCGCATCGAGGGCATCAAGATCCTGTCCGGTCAGACGCTGACCCAGGACGTTTCGCTAGAGGCTACGCCGTTCGAGGTAGAGGAGATCACAGTCGTTGCGGCGATCAACCCGCTGGTGCCACGCGACGAAGTCACTACCAAGCAGCGGGTCGACGGCGACTACGCCAGGGAGCTTCCCATCGACCGGGTATCCGCGGTTCTGGCACTGCAACCGGGGGTCGTCACCAGCGCAGACGGCAACACGCTTTTCATCCGCGGCGGACGTGCGGATGAGGCCATCCTCTATCTCGACGGAGTGCCGGTCCAGTCGGGCACCCGCAACGACATCCTGACCCAGAATTCCACCGCTCGCATGGCCCTGGGTTTCAATCCGAACGTCAACACGATTTCGACCGTGGGGTTCGAAGCCGCCTCGATCACTACCGGCGGCTCGGCGGCCGAATTTGCCAACGCCCAATCAGGGATCATCGCCATCCAGACTCGATCGGGAGCGTCGGCCTGGACCGGATCTGTCAGTTACGAGAGCGACGAGCTGTTCAACAAGTCGACTAGTTACGGATTCAACCGGGTCACTGGGAGCCTTTCGGGCCCTGTGGCCGGCGGACTGACATTCTTCCTCGGTGGAGATCTGGAGGGCCGGCAGTCGTTTCAACCGGGCAAAGGCCGGATAGACACACCGATTCTGGTGCAGGCTGGCCGAGACACGATGATCGATGTGCCCAGCCTAGTGGGGGATCCGGCGTCCGACACCACCAGGGTGCAGATCCAGCGCTGGGCGATCCATACCGGAAGTTGCGACGAATTTTCCAGCAGCAGCAATCCCGACATCGCCGGCAACTACGGCTTTGAGTGCGAGGGAGTTCGTGAGCCGGGGACGGCCCAGTCGACAGTTCGGCTCAACACCAACCTCAACTGGTCTTACGGCACCGGCTCCCGGCTCAAGGGAAGCGTTGCCTACCGCCAGTTCCAGCAGCGCTACAGCCACGAATTCAATGGTTTCGGGCTCTCCAATTACACCAATGCTTCGGGAGTAACGGGTTCCAACTCGATCTTCACATTGAACTGGACCCAGAACCTGTCCCAGTCGGCCGAGCGAGCGTTGGCGCTGGAGGTGGGGCTGTCGTACCAGGAAGACCGGTTTCTCCGCTCGGTGCTGACCCCGGAAAGTCAGGTCAACAGCTACGCCCCGTTCGGTGGCTTTATGATCAAGCAGCTCGACTACGTCTTCGACCGGGAGTCCTTTCCCGTCGACGAGTCGCTGATCGACAACATCTTGCGTGACAGACCCGCCAGCCGGCGGGCACCGTACGACATTGACAACTTCGGTCAGTATCAATCACAACGCCGGTTCCGGACCAACCCTTACGGTTTGTCGTCACTGTGGCCCGAAACCGGGGGTGGCCCCGGCTGCTGCATCCGCCACCGAGTCAACGATGAGAACCGTTGGGTGGCTCGGGCCACTCTGGATTGGCAGGCGGACCGGCTCAACCGGGTCAAGGTGGGCGGTGAGTACCTGGACTACGCCATCACTCAATACAACGGGGTGCTTGGTGGTCCCATTAGTGCGTATATCGAGTCCCCCGTACGGTGGAATGCCTTCGTGCAGGACCGGCTCGACCTGGGGGACGTGGTGCTCGAGGCCGGGCTGCGCTACGACTATTTCCGATCCGACGCGGAACGCCCTTATCTGTTGGACACCCTCTCGACCAGCGAGACGTTCGACCAGTACGTCTACTTCCCGAACACCGCGAGCTACCGGGGATTCAGCGGCTACGGCAGCGGACCGGCTGATTGCGCCTTCCGCGTCGCCGATTCCCGTGATCCCCTGAAGGATCCCGGCGGATGCCCGTTGACCATCTTCCGTACCGACCAGAGTCACGATTACCTGAGCCCGCACTTGCAGGTGTCCTTTCCGGTCACCCGCTCGACGAATTTTCGGATGTCCTATGCCCACCAGGTGCAGACGCCGGACTTTTCGATCGTCTATCAACCCCAAGGTGGGGACCTCGATTTCGGCAAGACCATCGTTTTCGAGTTCGGCATCCGCCATTCGTTCAGCGCGGATGCGGTGTTGGACGTCTCGGCCTACAACAAGGACAACATAGCCAACGCCACGGCACGGCGGGAGCTACTGTTCAGTCCTGCTGAAGGGCGTACCCAGGATGTCAGGGTGATGGCGAATGCCGATTTCGGGAACACCAAGGGCATCGACATCCGCTTCGACCGTCGCTTCGGCAACCTGTTCAACGGAACCTTGGCATACACGTTCGAAAGTGCCAAGAGCACCGGCTCTGATCCCTTCTCCTACCAGGATTTCGGGGCGCAGGTGCTGAACGATATCACCGGCCGGCGACTGCCACCACCGCAAGCCATCCTGCCGACCGACCAGAGCCGGCCCCACACGCTGGCGGGTTCGTTTGCCCTCAACTTCCCCAACGATTGGAAATC
>JBDHMR010000371.1:0-3231 GCA_039656035.1 Gemmatimonadota bacterium | reverse complement strand
AGGACTCAACGACAAGGGCTACATTCTCCCAGGACTGGGCGACGCGGGGGCTCGAATCTTTGGAACGAAATGAGGAGTGCGCAGTACGCAGTTCACAGTGCGCAGGGATTCCTGGCACACCCCGGCACCTGACTCTTTCAAACTGCCCCCGCTGCTCCCGCAGCCCTCGCCGCCCCCGCCGACAGCCGCAGGCTGCTCCATGACCCCTCGTCTCACGTTCTGGGGCGCCGCCGGCCAGGTCACCGGCTCCATGCACGTGCTCGAGGCCGCCGGCGCCCGCATTTGCCTCGACGCCGGGCTGTTCCAGGGCCGGCGCAGAGAAACCCACCAGCTCAACGCCACCCTGCCCATCGACCCGCGGCGGGTGGACGCGGTCATCTTGAGCCACGCGCACATCGACTTCCACGGGCCCATCTACGCCACGCCCGCCACCCGGGACCTGTGCGCGGTGATGCTGCCGGACTCGGCTCACATTCAGCAGAAGGACGCGGAGTATCTGGCGCGCAAGGGCAAGGTGGGGGAAGAAAGCGAGCCGCTCTACACCATGGCGGACGCGCTAGCCGTGCAGTCTTTGATCGTCGGGGTGCCGTATCGCCGGCCGCTGTACGCCCGCAGGAACCTGGTGTTCGAGTTCGTCGAGGCGGGGCACATCCTGGGCTCGGCCACCGTGGACCTCCGGCTTTCTGAGCCCGAGCCCCACCGTCTGGTTTTCTCCGGAGACATCGGCCGCAGCAACCTCCCTATCATCCGCGACCCGGCGCCTCCTCCAGGTCCCGTTAACACGCTCATCGTCGAATCCACTTATGGAAACCGAACCCACCAAACGGTGGAAGACGCCGAGACCAAACTGGGCCAGCTGGTGACCCGGGTGGCGGGGCGCGGCGGCAAGATTCTCATTCCGGCGTTCGCCGTGGGCCGGACCCAGGAGTTGGTTTACAGCCTACACGCGCTCCGCCGGCGCCAGGCCATTCCCGATATCCCCATCTACATCGACAGTCCCATGGCGGTGAACGCCACCGACGTGTTCCGCTTGCACCCCGAGGTGTTCGACCAGACCGAATGGCTGGTCGACGAAGCCGACCGGTTGTTCGACTTCCCCATGGTGCACTACGTGCGCGACGTCGAAGAATCAAAGCGTCTCAATTCCCTCACCGGCCCCGCGGTGATCATCTCGGCGTCGGGGATGTGTGAGTCGGGCCGCATCCTGCACCACTTGAAGAACCACATCGGCAACCACCGCAATGTGGTGCTGTTCGTCGGCTATCAGGCGAGCCATACCCTGGGACGGCGTCTCAAAGAGGGCCAGAGGGTCGTCAAGATTTTCGGCCGCGACATCGAGCGAAACGCCGACGTCGAAACCCTGGAGGGCTACTCGGCCCACGCCGACCGCGATGAGCTGCGCCAATGGGTCCGCCAGCTGGGCGGCCCCATTCATCGGGCCTTCGTCGTTCACGGCGAAACCGACGCGGCCGAGGCGATGGCGACGATACTGCGAGACGAAGGCGTCGGCGATGTGGTGATCCCGGAACACGGAGAGAGCCATGAGCTATGAGCGGTGGGCTGCGGGCTGAGTTCTCCACCGTCCATAGCCCATAGCTCATTACTCAGAGCCCCAATACCTTTCCCCCATGGCACCCACGCGCCGCCTGCTCGTCATCGCCGGCTCGGTCCTCGTTGTCGGCCTTGTGGCTTACCTCGTTTCGTTCACCTACGTGGTGCGCGCGGGAGCAGACGACCAGCGACATGCTACCGACGCCATCGTGGTGCTCGGTGCCGCCCAGTACGACGGCAGGCCGTCACCGGTCCTGGAATCACGGTTGGATCACGCGCTGGTCTTGTACCAGCAGGGACTGGCTCCGATCATCGTGCTTACCGGCGGCGTCGGTACCGGAGACACCACCAGCGAGGCGCTGGTCGGCAAGCGCTACCTCGAAAGCCGCAACATCCCGGCGACCGCCCTGGTGGTTCGCCCGGAAGGCCGTTCGACCGTTTCCTCGATGGAAGCACTCGACCGCTGGCTCGCGCGCGAAGGCCTGGAAACCGTAACGCTAGTCAGTGACCCGTTCCACATGGCCCGCCTGCGACTCGAAGCCGAGCGACTCGACATGACCGCCTACACCTCGCCCACGCGAACCAGTCCCATCTCGGAATCCATGCGCAGCGAGTTGGCCTATTACGCGGCGGAAGCGTTGAAGGTCCCGGTGGCCTGGGTGAGGAGCAGAAGGTGACATTGAAATCATCCACCCGCCTCTACTCCGGCCGCGTCTTCGACGTCGATCTCGACACGGTAGAATTTCCCGACGGCTCCACCGGCCAGCTCGAGATGATTCGACACCCGGGAGCCGCGGCCGTGTTGCCGTTCCTCGATCCACCGTCTTCGGCCGATCCCCGCGTGGCGCTCATCTATCAGTTCCGCCACGCCGCCGACGGTTACCTGTGGGAGATTCCAGCCGGAAGACTCGAACCCGATGAGTCGCCGGAGGACTGCGCCCGCCGAGAGATGCTCGAGGAGACGGGCTACACCGCGGGCAGGGTGGATCGCGTTGCCAGCGTTTACACTACCCCCGGGTTCACCGACGAGATCATCCACCTGTTCGCCGCAGAAGTGACCGGCGCCGGGGACCACAACCGTGAAGTCGACGAATTCCTCGAAGTCCACCCACTCAGATGGTCGGAGGTGGGCCGCATGGTGGCCCGGGGGGAGATCGTGGACGGCAAGACCCTCTGTTGCCTGTTCTACCTGCAGCACTTCACCCGCGGCCGCCTTTCTTGACCTGCCCCAGAGAAGTAAGATTCAGCTATGCCGACGCATACCATGAAGACGTTCTACGGCAGGTTCCGGAAGCGGGGCCCCGAGTCCGCCTATTACTTCTACGGCACCGAGGACGTGCTCAAGGACGAGGCGATTTCCGATATCGTCGAGGCCGTCCTGGACAAATCCCTGCAAGACTTCAATCTCGACCAGATGCAGGCAAACCAGGTCGATCCGGCGGGTTTGGCCGACCTGTGTAGCGCTATTCCGATGATGGCGGACCGGCGGGTGGTGGTAGTGCGCGGGGTCGAGGCCTGGAAGAGGAAGACCCGCGCCAAGAAGGCAGCGGTGAACTACCTGCAAGACCCCGCGCCGGACACGGTTCTCATCCTGGTGCAGTCGGCTACCGACGACAAACCCGACAAGGCGCTGTCCGAGGCGGCCTACACGGTGGATTTCAAGGAGATGCCGCTGGAGGA
>JBDHMR010000370.1:0-2840 GCA_039656035.1 Gemmatimonadota bacterium | reverse complement strand
ACATCTACCCCGCCGAACCGTCGCTCCGGCTGGTGACTGACTTGTTCCGATTCGTCAGCGATGAGGACATGCAGTTCAATCCGATCTCCATCAGCGGCTACCACATGCGTGAGGCGGGAGCAACCGCGGTAGAGGAGGTGGCGTTCACCCTGGCGAACGCCTTGGAGTACGTCCAGCGTGCCCTCGACGCGGGTGTGCCGCTAGCCGCTTTTGGTCCGCGCCTTTCCTTTTTCTTCGCCGCCCACAACGACCTGTTCGAAGAGGCGGCCAAGTTCCGGGCGGCTCGACGGCTGTGGGCCGTGCTGGTGCGCGAGCGATTCGACGCCGACGATAAGACCGCCCGGCTACGCTTTCACACCCAAACCGGCGGTGTCACGCTGCAGGCACAACAACCGCTGAACAACGTTGCCCGGGTAACGGTACAGGCACTGGCCGCGGTTCTGGGCGGAACCCAGTCGTTACACACTTGCAGTTACGACGAGGCGCTGACACTGCCCACGGCAGAAGCGGCAACTCTGGCGCTGCGAACGCAACAGATCCTGGCAAATGAATCGGGGATACCCGATACCGTCGACCCGCTGGGTGGGAGCTACTACGTCGAACACCTGACGGACACCATCGAAGGGGATGCCCGGGCGCTCATCGAGGAAGTCGACGCTCTCGGCGGAGCGGCGTGCGCCATCGAGCAGGGCTTCTTCCAGGAGGCCATAGCCCGTAGTGCCTACCAACAGCTCAAACGGCAGGAGTCGGGAGACGCGATTGTCGTGGGTGTGAACCGGTTCACCGACGACGAGCCACCACCGGTCATCGGCAGTCCGGATTTTCACGAACTGGCGAGACGCCAGCAGGCCCGGCTCGACAAAACAAGAGAAACGCGCAACGCTGCGTCGGTCGCCTCGACGCTCAACAAGTTGAAGGCCGCGGCGGAGGGGACGGAAGCGCTGATGCCGCCCATCCTGGAGGCGGTTCGGGTGCGCGCCACCCTGGGCGAGATGAGCGACGTCTTGCGCGATGTGTGGGGTGTCTACCGATCCGGCTAGGGGCCGACGTGCTACTCCTGCACGTGGCGCTCCATCAGCCACAGCACGCGCGGATCGATAACGATGCGGCGCGGCGCCTGCGGAAAGTCCGCTAACACGACCTCCGTTTCCGAACCGTCGACATCGACGGTGATGATTCTGTCGTCGATGGCCAGCTCCAGTCCGGGCAACCGGAAGGCGTCTCCGCGTTGTTGCTGGGTGATCCTCAGCGTCAGTTCCCCGGACGCCGCATCGTGTGACCAATCCACGAATACGCGCGGGTAACGCGGTTGGTGGAGTGCCTGGTCGAAATACCACCCGAGATCCTGTCCCGATACTTCCTCCATGACCCCGATGAAGTCGGCGGTGACAACCGTGCCGTTGCGGTATTGGGCGTAGTAGGCCCTGAGGCCCGCGAAGAAAGCCGAATCGCCCACGACGGCCCGCAGGCTGTGCAGTGTCCAGGCGCCCTTTTGGTAATTGTTGCTGTTGAGCAACGTCAGCAGATTGTCCGGCAGCGTGTCCGCCAGAATGGGCGCAATCGAAGTGAGCGAGGAAACGACCCTGGCGCGCGCCAGGTCCATGGCCTGGTAGAAGGCGTTGGGCCCGTTGGCATGGCCCAGCCACAGGGCGGCGAGATAGACGGAAAAACCCTCTGACAGCCACAAGTGGTTCCAGTCCCGCGGGGTAACGGCATCACCGAACCACTGGTGGGCAGTTTCGTGGGCCACCGTCTCTTCGGATAGCCGACGTTCGCCAAGGGCCTCGGAGCTGTAGAAGATGGCCGTGGCGTTTTCCATGCCACCGAAGATGGTCGACGATTCCACGTGGGCCAGGCTGCCGTACGGAAACGGGCCAATGAGGTCACTGAAATAATCCACCATGCTGCCGACCCGCCTAAAAGGTCCTCTCATGGCCCAGGCAGAGTCCGCCGGGTAGGTCCACACTGAAAGAGGAACGCACTTCTGGGCGCACCCTGCATCAGGGAGGTTGGTAATACTGAACTCGCTGGCGCCGACGACCATGGTGTAGACCGGGATATCCGCGCTCTCGCGGTAGGTCCACCGGACCCGGCCCGTCTCCAGCGTGTCCACGCTCTCCAGCGACCCATTGGCGATGACGTCCAGCGAAGCCGCCGCATCGACGACGAACGTCACGGTGGCTTTGTCGGACGGATGGTCCTGGGCCGGGAACCAGCGCCGGGCCCGATTGGGCCAGTTGTCGGCAAAGTACCTCGATGCCCCGCCGGGGTGTTCGATGATCAGGCCGTCGAGTACCTCGCCACGATAATAGATGGTGGTGTAGACCGTGTCCCCGCGCTCCCCGCCGTGATGGATGATGACCGCGTTGGCGTCCCGGTCCCAAATGATGTCTCTCGTCTCCCCGATGGTGGCCCGGGTGACCTCCATTGTGCTGTCGAGATCGATGTGCAACGGGTCGGTTCCCCGGAGCAGCCAGGTGGTCGTTACTCTACCCTCAAGGGTGCGTCCCGTGTCCGGGAGGACGACTCCGATGCGGTAGTGCAGGGCATCGTGGAGCGGGGCAGGGCCCCCGGGGTCGAGCGGGGCAATCTGCAGTGCCATGAGGAGGGTGAGCATAACGTCCTTTGCCGGGCCGGCATGGGTCGCGGTGTATCTTACTGCCGGGAGTCGGTTAGAATCTGACCTTGGTACCGCGCCTGAGAAGCTTACATGATCTTGTTGCTGCTGAGTATTGCCACATTGTTGCTGGGCCCCTGGCTCTACCGTCTGTGGAGTCGCGGCCATGCCCTGGCGTCGGTGGTCGACGGCTTCGTGTTCGTGGCCATCTCCGGCATGGTGC
>JBDHMR010000369.1:0-3085 GCA_039656035.1 Gemmatimonadota bacterium | reverse complement strand
CCACGCCGCGCCAGCCGAAGGATCCGGCGCGTACCAGATGCCCTGAGAGTGGCGCCAACAAGGCCAGGTAGGCGGTCACCACCGGTATCATGAAGCGGTCCTCCTTGTGGGGGACCATGGAGTGGAGTGCCACGAACGCGCCGACCATCAGGATCAGCGGCCACAGCAGGGCACCGTATTGCCGCCAGGGGAAACCACGGTAGCGGCCCACCAGTAACGGAGGCAGCGAGGCCGCCACCAACATGCCCAGGTAGGCCCACCACCTCGTCACGCCGAAATCGGACGACTGATACAAGTTGTAGATGAAGTAAGCGCGCAGGGACCCGTGGAACGACCCACGGATGAGTTGGTCGATCCAGCCGGTTGCGAGGAACGCAACCACCCCGACCATAAGCATCACCGCCAGGTCCCGCCACGACCGACGGACCAACGGTACGGCGATCAGCGCTACCATGCCGATGCCAGATTGGAATCGGAACATCGACGCGACGGACAGTGCCAGCAGTGACCCCAGCAACCACCTGCGTCCGCCCTCGTGAGCGTAGACCACCAACAGGACCGCCGCCAAGGTGAAGAACGGCATGCTCATGTTTTCGATGAGCGCCCGGGTGGAGACGTACACGGCGAAGAAATTGATCCCGGTCCACGCCAGTCCGTGTATCGCCCAGTCTGGCCGTCCGATCCTGTGAAACATCCACCACACGGCCGCGGCGGCTGCCAGACCGAGGAGACCGAGAATCGCATAGATGAAGCGAACCTGATTGACCGGGTCCTCGAGTCCCATGGCTCCGGCTGCCTGGCCCAGGGCGTAGACCCACAGCTTGGGCAGCGGCGACCGAATCGACGCCGTTTCCACTATGTACTGCGGTCCCGCCACCTGCTGGGCCGGGACGGCCAAACGCAGCATCTCCTCGTAGTCGTCCATGGCCACGAAGCCGTAGTTGCCCCACGCCATCCCCAGCCTGAGGATGAGAGCAAGGCCCAGGAGAAACCACACCGTACGCCCGGGTGATGGTGATGACCGATCGAAATGCGTCACATGCGTTCTCGTGGCATAGAATGGTGCAGGACTGTTCGTCGCCAATATACTGCGGTCGCAGCGCACGGGTGCTACGGCCCGGGTATATATTCATCGCGACCGTCAACGCCTGTGCCCCAAGGAGATACCTGTGGCCACCATCCACCCCGTTCGGCACCAGGCCGACCTCCCCCAAGACCGGCTGATCATCACCGACCAACCCGGCGAAGATGCCATGGACGTCGATGTCCTCATCGTGGGTGGCGGGCCGGCCGGACTGTCGACCGCCATCGAGCTGGCTCGTTTGGTGGCTCAGGACGACGGCCTGGGCGAGGTGAGCATCGGTGTATTGGAAAAGGCCGGCAGCCCGGGCGAGCACAACCTGTCGGGCGCCGTGGTGAATCCGCGGGCGTTCCGCGAGTTGTTCCCCGACATGAAGGACGGTGACTTCCCCTTCCGGCAGGAAGTCACCCGCGAAGCAGTCTACTACCTGACTGAAGATCGCGCCCTGCGCATACCGACGCCCCCGACCATGCACAACAAGGGGCTCTATTCGGCGTCGATTTGCGAAATCGTCCGCTGGTTGGGCGAGCAGGCCGAGGGCCTGGGAGTCGATGTGTTCGCCGGCTTCCCGGCCGATGGATTGTTCGTGGAGGAAGATCGTGTCACCGGCGTACGTACCGTGGCCACCGGACTCGATCGCGACGGCAACCCGGGCCCGAGCTTCGAGGACCCCGCTGAGCTGAAGGCCAAGGTCGTGGTGCTGGCCGAGGGGAGCCGTGGGCCGCTGGGGCAAGCGTACTGCTCCTGGCAGGGTATCGGTTCGGCCAACCCACAGCTGTTCGCTCTGGGAGTGAAGGAAGTGTGGCAGGTAAAGATCCCATTGACCGAGGTGGTCCACACCATGGGGTGGCCGCTTCCCAAAGGCGCCTTCGGCGGCAGCTGGATGTACCCCTACGGCCCCGACCAGATCTCACTCGGCCTGGTGGTAGGATTGGACTACCGCCAGGGCAACGTCGACGTACACGAGATGCTGCAAGGCATGAAGAACCACCCTCTGTTCAAGAAACACTTCGAGGGCGGAGAGCTGCTGGAGTGGGGCGCCAAGACCATCCCCGAGGGCGGTTACTACGCCCTACCAGAGCGGCGCAGCGGCAACGGCCTCGTCATGGTGGGCGACACCGCTGGGTTCGTCGACGTACCGTCGCTCAAGGGCATCCACTACGCAGTGCAGTCGGGCATCTACGCCGCCCGCGCCATCTACCAGGCGCTCAAGGCCGACGACCTGTCGGCCGAGCGTTTGGCCGCGTATGATCGGATGGTGGACGAGAGCTATATCGTGGAGGACCTCCGGCGCACGCGGAACATGCGGCTGGCGTTCAAGGACGGTTTCCTGGTGGGCGCGGCCAAGGCCGGGCTCATGACCCTGACCGGCGGACGGGTGCCGGGCAAACGCATCGCCATGGAGGCAGACGCCGAGGCGCCGAAGACCGTGGAGCCTGCATTGCCTTTCAAGGCCGACAACGCGTTGACCTTCAGCAAAGTCGACGCCGTGTTCAAGTCCGGCAACGCCACCCGCGACGACATCCCCAGCCACCTGATCGTGGGCCCGGACGTGTCGGGCGAGGTGGCTGACTTCTACGCCGCGCTGTGTCCCGCAGGTGTGTACGAACGTTCCGGCGACGAGTTGCGCGTCAGTCCGCCCAACTGCGTGGACTGCAAGGCAACCGACGTGCTGGGCCCCAGGTGGACGCCGCGAGAGGGTGGCAGACGTGCTGGGCCCCAGGTGGACGCCGCGAGAGGGTGGCAGCGGCCCAACGTATAGACTGATGTAACTGGAAATTGGAAATTGGAAATTCGCTAGCCAATTGCCAATTTCTAATTTCTAATTTCTCCCTCTAGTCCCCACCCATGTGGCTCCTCCCAGTTCTCAACCGCCTCTCCACCCTTTCAGCCCACACCTTCTATCGGCTGACGATCGCAGGTGAGGCTGTGCCCCGGAACGGCCCGGTCCTCCTCATCGCCAATCATCCGAACTCGCTGGTGGATCCCGTGTTCGTGGCATCC
>JBDHMR010000368.1:0-3055 GCA_039656035.1 Gemmatimonadota bacterium | reverse complement strand
GAACGATCTGGCCAAGCGATTCGGGGTCGAGCCATCCGACGTCCAGGACGCCGCCGACCAGCTCCGGCTGCTCGATCCCAAGCCGGGACTCAAGTACTCCTCCGGTAACGAGGGCTATATCACGCCAGACCTGATCGTGGACAAGGTCGATGGCGCTTACCACGTTTCCCTAAACGATACCGGGGTGCCCCGTGAACAGCGCCAGCTGGATGATTCAGGCCATCGAGCAGCGGCGGCAGACCATGCTCAAGGTCATGAACTTCATCGTCGACCGGCAGCGGGAGTTCTTCGAGAAAGGTATCGAGTACTTGCGGCCTCTCACGCTGCGAGAGGTGGCCGAGGTCATCGACATGCATGAGTCGACCGTCAGTCGTGTCACCAACGATAAATACGTGCAGACCCCGCGTGGCGTCCTCCCGCTCAAGTTCTTCTTCTCGAGCGCCCTGTCTACCTCAACCGGCGAAGATGCCAGCGCGCGGTCCATTCGCGCCAAGCTGGAGAGAATGATCGCCGAGGAAGACTCGGGCAAACCGCTCACCGATCAACAGATCGTGCACAAGTTCCAGGAGCAGGGCATCAAGATCGCCCGCCGCACCGTGGCCAAGTACCGCGACCAGTTGGGCATTCTTCCCGCCAGGATGCGCAAACGCGTATGAGCGTGCCGGGTCCCCGGGTAGTGGACGTCAGCGTGCTCGTCCCGGCCAAGGACGAGGCTCTCAACCTTCCGCAATTCATCGAGCAATGCGCCGCCGCCCTCGATCCCGCGCAGTTCACCTACGAAGTGGTGGTGGTCGACGACGGCTCGCGGGACGACAGCCCGGCCATCCTGAAGGACCTCGGCGCCAAGCACTCCTTCCTGCGGGTAGTCACCCACCGGCGCCAGCGCGGCATCGCCGATGCCCTCCAGAGCGCGGCGGCCGTCGCCGCGGGCGACGTGTTCGTGTTCTACCCCGCAGATCTGCAGTACCTGCCCAAGGACATCCCCACGCTGGTGCGGCCGATCCTCGCCGGCGAGGCAGACATCGTCACCGGAACCAAACAGGGGAAATACGAGAGGGCATTCGTGTCCCGGATCTACAACCGCTTGAGCAGGTGGCTTTTCGGAGTGAACGCCACGGACCTGAACTCGGTCAAGGCTTACCGCAGGGAAATCATGGACCTGTTGCCGGCACGGCCGGACTGGCACCGCTTCATGGTGGTGATCGCCGCCACCGACGGCTACCGGCTCACCTCCCGGCCCATACCGCTCCATCCCCGTCAGGCCGGCGTTTCGAAATTCACTTGGCGACGCATTCCCGTAGGCGTGTTCGACCTGCTGTCCGTCTGGTTTCTCCTCCGCTTCGGGCGCAAGCCCATGCTGTTCTTCGGCGTGCTCGGCGCGGTCCTGTTCACCGTCGGATTCGCCGTCGGCGTCTTTGGACTTGTTCAGCGTTTCGTGTTCGGCTACGGCTTCCGCCCGCTGCTCGATCTCATCGTCATCCTGGTGATTTCCGGCGTGGCGCTGTTTGGTTTTGGCTTCGTGGGAGAGCTGATCGCCGGCCTGCGCGAGGAGGTCAGAGACCTCACCCGGGTGGTGAACAGGTCGGACGGGCAGGACTAGGCCCAACTGGTGCGCATCGTCTTCCTGACACACAACTTCCCCCGATGGCCAGGCGACGTCTCCGGAGCTTTCCTGGCTAGCCTGGGATCGGCCCTGGTTGAACGAGGCCACGAGGTGCAGGTCATCGCCCCGGCGGACGAAGGCAAGACCGGACGCATCAAGTTCGACGGCATGTCCGTCCGCCGGGTTCGCTACGCCACACCGGAACGGGAGACCATCGCCTACCGCGGTACCATGACCTCGGCGGTCAAGACGGTGAGAGGCTTCGGCACTTTCGTCGGGCTTCTCAAAGCCATGCGATCCGCTGCCCGCGAGGAAATGGCCACTGGCGACGTACTTCATGCTCACTGGTGGGTACCCGGCGGCATGGCCGCCCCACCGGAATCGCGCTACGTCCTCACCATTCACGGCACCGACGCGGCACTGCTCACCCAATCGATGGTGGCCCGGGCTCTGGCGCGCCCGGTCATACACCGGGCCAAGGTGGTTACCACCGTTTCATCTGCCCTCGCCGGCATCATCAAGACGCGGGGAGGGAGAGAGGTCCTGCCGCACAAGATCCAACCGATGCCCGCAGCCGGTACCAACCTCAGTCCTGCTGCTGAGTCGGGCACCGGCCTGGTGGTCGTCTCCCGTTTGACCGGTCAGAAGCGGGTCGACCTGGCTCTCGAAGCGGCGGGTGTTCTTCGGGACCAGGGTCGGGCACTGCCACTCCTGATCATCGGTGACGGACCCGAACGGGAACATCTCGAGCGCAAGTGCCGGACACTGGCGTTGCAGGACTTCGTCAGGTTCGAGGGGGCCGTGCCTCCGGAAACAATCGGTGACCTCCTGGCCGATCGCGCCGTGATGCTGTTTCCGGCCCAAGGCGAGGGCTTCGGTCTGGTGGCGGCGGAGGCGTTCATGGCGGGCGTCTCGGTTGTGGCGTGCAGCGACGGGGGCGGAGTGCTGGACGTGGTCCCCAAATCGGGCGGCGGGCGCATCGTGGCTCCCGAGCCGGAGGCTCTGGCACACGCCGCCCTGGAGTTGATCGACCGCCGCAGCCGGCTGGCCGAGGCCAGCGAACTGGGCGAGGAGTGGCGCCGGCGGCTGATGCCCTCAGTGGTGGCCGCCCAGTGCGAGGAATGGTACCGCGAGGCCCTTCGTGCCGCGTAAGGCTTGGAGCGTAGTCCTGCAAATTGCCTTGCTGGTTGTCGTGGCTTGGTTCGTGGCCCGGACGTTCGTGGACCGGTGGGACGAGTTCCGCAGCTACCCGTTCGAGCTTCAGTCCAATCCAGGGTTGCTGCTGCTGGTGGCACTGCTGGTGTGGTCTGGGTACGCGGCCCTCATCGCCGGCTGGCGAGGCGTCGTCCTGGGATGGAACGAGCGACTGGGACCGTGGCAGGCCGGGCGTATCTGGGCTCTCTCGAGTCTGGGGAAGTACATCCCCGGGAAAATATGGGCCGTGACCGGTAT
>JBDHMR010000367.1:0-2867 GCA_039656035.1 Gemmatimonadota bacterium | reverse complement strand
TAAGGCGGTCCATAAACGCAGGCGGCCGGCTCCGAAGCATCGGAGCCGGCCGCTTGTGTATCTGGGGTGAGCGGAGGCGGCTAGTAGTCGTCCTCGTCATCGTCGTCGTAGTCGTAGAACTCGTCGTCTGTCAGCTCGTCGGAATAACTCTCCGCCGGAATGATGAGCCACAACACCAGGTAGACCAACACCCCCGGGAATGCCGCCGAGAGAACTGCGCTCAACAGATAGCCGACCCTTAGCAGAGTAGGGTCGATATCGAAATGCTTGGCGAATCCGCCTAGTACGCCTCCGATTTTCCGGTCGGTGCGTGACCGGCGCAGTTCATAGGTAGGTCTGTGTGCCACAGCTCGCGTCATGCCGTCCCCAGGAGAATCTTCAGAGCCCACCTACGAGATGGATTGGCAGAAGATTCAGCCCTCAGGCGCACTGGCAACCCATGACCACGCGGTCCCTACAGAGGAAGTCTCGTTGCAAACAGATAGAATCGACTTCCGGGGGCATGCTGTGTCATTCGGAGATCGGTGGCAGGAGTCTTGACCATTCGGCGATGGTGCAGGCCAGTTCCGCGATTACCTCTCCTTGGGACCGGCCGGAGCGTTTCAGGACATGGAAGCCATGGTCGGCGCCTTCGATCCTTCTAAGATCGGCCACTGGGCCGAGTCCAGTACACACGCCTGACATCAGCCCGAAGTCCGCCAGCTTGTCGCGGGTCCCTTGGAGAAACAGCATGGGAATTGATACGGCTGCCAGGTGATCGGCTCGTTCTTGGGACGGTGGCTTCCCTACCCCATGGAGCGGAAATCCCAGGAAGACCAGCCCTCGGACATCGGGGAGCGGCACCTGGGCCGCGGCCAAAGACGTCATCCGCCCGCCCATCGATTTGCCACCGGCAATGAGTGGTAGTCCTGGACACGCCGCGCCCGCGGCCGTGACGGCCGACCTGACCGTCTCCAGCAGAACCGGCCTCGGGTCCGGGCGCCGGCTTCCCTTCTCCATATAAGGAAACTGGTAGCGGAATGTGGCCACTCCGTTCAGGGTCAACTCGCTCGTGATATCGTCCAGGAATTGGTGTCGCATCCCGGCGCCGGCGCCGTGACCGAGCAGGTAGAGGCAGGAAGCTGATGGAGGCCGTAGCAGGACAGCCGACACCTCACCACGGCTCTGGGTGGCGCGGAAACGAAGGTGTTGCTCGGCGGCGGTACTTGTGGTCACAGGTTCCTCTGGGTCGTCTTTGGAAGTTGGTGGTCCCAGTCCAGTTGTCCAGGCCACTCCAGCTCGGTACCGGGCTACGGGTCACTGGACACAAGTCGCTATTGCGGTACCTTGGAAGACCTTTCCCGAAAGAGCGCAGCATGAGCGTCACTCCAGGTTCATCCCCCCGCGATTCATGGGGCTCCCAGGCCGGCTTCATTCTGGCCGCGGTCGGATCGGCCGTTGGTTTAGGCAACATGTGGCGGTTTTCCTACGTTGCCTCCCAGGGTGGCGGGGCCGCGTTCGTCCTCCTGTACCTGGGTCTGGTAGCGATAATCGGCATCCCCTTGATGACATCCGAGTTCGTGGTGGGACGGCTGGCCCAGGTGTCACCGGTCAAGGCCTTGCCGGGGCTCGGCGGCCGGAAATGGGCACCTTTGGGGTGGGTGTTCGTCTTTGCCGGTCTCGTCATCCTGTCGTACTACTCGGTCATCGCCGGGTGGACCATGCGCTACGCCTGGGAGGCCGTTTCCTCAGGGCTTCCGCAGGACACCGTCGCCTACTTCAATGACGCCGCCAGCGGACTGCCGGCCATCGGGTGGCACGTGGCGTTCATGGTCCTGACCATCATCATCGTAGCCGGGGGAATCAAGGGCGGCATCGAACGGGCGGCCGTCATCCTGATGCCGGTCATGTTCGTCATCCTGACTGGGCTGGCCGTCTATGCGTTCTTCCTTACGGGAAGCCGGGAAGGCTATGCCTTCTACCTCAACCCAAACCTGAGCAACCTGTTCGATCCACAGATAATCGGCAACGCGGCGGGCCAAGCGTTCTTCTCTTTGAGTCTGGGGATGGGAGCGCTGATCACCTTCGCCTCATACCTAAAGGGGCAGAATAACCTCGCCAAGGAAGCGACCATTGTTGCCCTGGCGGATTTTGGTGTTGCCTTCATGGCAGGCCTAGTGGTGTTCCCCATCGTGTTCACCTTCGGCTTGCAGGATCAGATCGGCGCTAGCGGCCTGGGCGCGTTGTTCGTATCCCTTCCAGCCGGATTCGCCAGCATGGGGGCCGCCGGCAAGTTTGTCGGCGCTGCCTTCTTCATCATGCTGTTTTTCGCCGCACTGACATCATCGATCTCTTTGTTGGAGGTAGTCGTCTCGGCGATCGTCGATTCATTTGGCATGGCACGGCGCGCCGCCGCCATCACCATGGGAACGCTCATCACCATCATTGGCATTCCTTCCGCCCTGAGTCTCAATTTCCTGGGCGCGGCTGACGCATTGGTGGGAAACTTCGTGCTGATTCTCGGAGGGTTCCTCACGGCCATTTTCGTCGGCTACTTCGTTCTCGACAAGGCCGACGCGGAACTGGCCAAAGGCCTTACCAACAGATCTTTGCGGCAGGCGTGGGCTTTCATGGTGCGCTATGTAGCCCCACCAATTCTCCTGGGCGTACTCTATCTACTGATTGCCCCGACTTGGCAGGCCATCCGCCCCTTACTGGGTTTTGGCTCCTAGACTTCAGCCACCGTGTGCGTATTCGACGGCAGAGCGGCCACCCCGGACGGGGTGGCCGCTCTCGTTAGGACACCGGCTTAGGGTAGCAGAAGAAGATCGTAGCGAACCATATCGTAGTACGAGGGGAATCGATCGCCGGTGAGCCAATCCGATAAA
>JBDHMR010000366.1:0-2870 GCA_039656035.1 Gemmatimonadota bacterium | reverse complement strand
GCAACGCCTGCGGCACCGGAAAAGTCTGATCCTACTCGGTCATCGTTGCCAGGGACACCGCCGGACGGTCGGCAACGGGGAACTCGGCGAAGCCGTCCACTATCAGCGCCCTGACGATCTGCCTCATCCGGTCGCTCCGGAAATTGAAGCAAAATACGCCATCGCCGTCCCTGATGGTGGCCATGGGCGCGTCGTTGCCGTCGACCAGGACGATCGGCTCGACGAATTCGTCGGTCTCATCCCGGTCGTAAGCTGCCTGCACGGCAGCCGAGGCATCCAGCTCCCGGACGCCGACCCCGTGCACCATGGCCTGGTACGCCAGCTCGGTTCTGTCCCAGCGCTGGTCGCGGTCCATGGCATAGTAGCGCCCCGTGAGGCTGGCAATAAACCCGCATCCTCCTGTGATTCGCTCCACGTCTCTCGTCAGGATCTCCACCACGTCACGTCCCGAGCTGGGCGGCGAGTCCCGGCCGTCGAGAAATCCGTGTATGGCGATAGCGCGAACGTTCTGCTTGGCCGCTACTTCGAGGCACGCGAGCAGGTGACGGTCGATGGCATGGACACCACCGAACCCCAGCAGGCCGAGCAGGTGAAGTGCGCCATCAGTGGCGGCCACGTGGTGGCACACTTCCAGGAAGGCCTCGTTCCTGGACCATTCGCCAGTGGCGATGGCGTCGTCGATCCGGACGATGTCCTGCGTCACCACCCGCCCGGCACCCAAGTTCAGGTGCCCGACCTCACTGTTGCCCATCTGCCCGTCGGGCAAGCCGACCGCCCGCCCACTTGCCTCCAGCAGTGTCCGGGGCGATCCATTCCACAACGCATGCCACACGGGCGTGTCGGCCATTTCGATGGCATTGCCCTCTTTGGCGGTGCTGTAGCCCCATCCGTCCAGAACGACCAGGACGACTTGGCTCGAGGGATTCCTGCGGTTTGACATGCCTCTCCCGGGTTTCTACTATGCCCAGCGTGACCGACGCGCCGCAATTTAGTCCCGCCCCAGCGCGGCTACCAGCCTTGCTGCTGGTGCTGATATTGCTCGCCAACAGTGCGGCGAGCCAGGAACGAACCACGTCTGTCCAGTCCGGCCCCTTTCTGCGGTCTCCCGGTGGCGTCCAGCTGGGCAGTATCCTGACAGGTGCCCCGGTTGTCGTGGACTCGACCACCGGAAACTGGAGCCACGTAGTGCTCGAGGGCTGGATCTTCACCGCCTCGACCCGGGCCGACCGGCGCGAGGGGTTCGACCTGTCGGTCAACGTAGCGCCCACCGAAAATCTGCGAATCGAGCCCAATGGGACCATCATAGCCCGTCTGGCGGAAGGGGCACTCCTTCACAGAGTGAGAACGCGCGGCGGCTGGACGCTGGTGCGGAGGGAAGGCTGGGTACCGTCCCGGACGGTGCCAGACAATCGAAACATCCCGCTGGTGGCAACCACCGACTACCTGGCCGACAGCAACAGGGTCGAGATCTCGGCGCCTACCACCTTCATGCTGCAGCCGCAGGGCCAAGCCGTCGGGACACTGGAGGAAGGGGCCACGGCCCAGGTGCTGGCCCGGTCCGGCGAATGGGCCCGAATCCGGGTCGACGGATGGGTGCATCGGGATTCCCTGAGACCGGCAACCGCGGGCGCCTTGGTGGGTGTCACGGCCGCCGAGGTGCGGGCCAACCCGGAGCGGTATGTGGGCCGGGATGTCGACTGGAAGCTCCAGTTCGTGGCCATCCAGACGGCTGACGAGTTGCGCCCGGAGATCCCCGTTGGCCAGCGCTATCTCCTCACCCGGGGGCCCATCCCTGAGGTCGGGTTCGTCTACGTGGTCATCGACCAGGCAGACCTGGGCCAGTTTCGCTCGCTTCAGCCGCTACAGGATCTGACCATGCGGGTGCGGATTCTGGCTGCCCGGACCAAGTACCTTCCCAATCCGGTCGTCCAGTTGCTGGCCATCCTCGAATCGGCACCCTGACGGCCATCCGACAGGTGGCGCCGGAGGACCTGGCGTCGGGCCAGAAGCCGTGCCACCTTTCAATGTCGAACATCGTACCGACGAACTCAGCCCAGGGGACACTCCAGGGCTTGGAGGGGCCATGAACGATCTCCTCAAGCAGAGGATCATGCGAAACCTCGAGGAGCTCGATGATGAACGGGGATACCGCATTCTCGATTTCATCGAGTTCCTGACCAGCAAGTACGCCGACCGGTCCAACCCTTCCGGCTTGTTCGCCAAGATCACCGACACGGTGGAGGACACCATGCGGGCCGGCAAGCTCCCGCTGCAGGCTATCTCCGGGACCATGGGGCTCATGGACAGTGCCGGCAAAGTCATGAAGGGGCTGGCCGCGGCGGGAGAGGTCGTCGTGGGTGAGGCCGTTCGCGCGGCGGAGGACGCTACCAGCGTTTTGTCCGGCGACAGCGGCGAGCAGGTTCCCAGTCCGTCGGATAGTGAGGACAAACAAGGCACGTCGTAGCGAAGAGGTTGCGCCACGATGGGCGGCAGTCTATCGTTCGTGATGGAAGCATGAGATTACTCCGGTCCGCCAACCACGCACGCTGCGTGGGTTTTGGCGGGCCGTTTTGCATTCAGGAGTGAACCCTGCGCATGAGTAGTATCCGGCAACAGGCAGCCCTCACATTCGACGACGTCTTGCTGATCCCGGGGCACTCGCGGGTACACCCGCGCGACGTGTCGACCGATACCAGGTTCACCCGTACCATCCATCTCAACATTCCGCTGATATCGGCGGCCATGGACACGGTGACCGAGGCAGACATGGCCATCGCCATGGCGCGGTCCGGGGGCATCGGCGTGCTGCACAAGAACATGACTATCGACCGGCAGGCGGCCGAAGTCGACCGCGTCAAGCGCAGCGAGAG
>JBDHMR010000365.1:0-2874 GCA_039656035.1 Gemmatimonadota bacterium | reverse complement strand
ACGTCTTGAACACCTCGTCCAACAACTTCCCACCGGTAAGCTCGTCCAGATCCTCCGGAGGTTCCCTGGTGCCGGCAAGGAGCTTACGGAGGTCGTCGTCACCGGCGCCTTGGACGTCGATGCCGGTGGTTCGGTCGAGTTCCTGGTAGAACCGCTTGCGAGGCCACGGGGGTGCGAAGTCGAGCGAGGTGTCCAGATACTCAATCGACGTGCTGCCCCGGCACTCGAGTACCACGCCTGAAACCATGTCCTCGATGGTGGCCATCATGTCGTGATAGTCGGCGTAGGCCTGATAGAACTCGAGCATGGTGAATTCGGGATTGTGCGTCCGGTCCAGGCCCTCGTTTCGAAAGTCGTGACCGATCTCATAAACCCGTTCCAGCCCTCCAACCAGTAGCCGTTTGAGATACAACTCGTCGGCGATGCGCAAGTAGAGAGACGTGTCGAGCGCGTTGTGGTGGGTGACGAACGGCCGGGCAGCGGCTCCACCGTAGAGCGGCTGGAGAGTCGGCGTTTCGACCTCGAGGAAATCCCGGTCTTCGAGAAACCGGCGCATGTACGACACCGCGCGGGCCCTCGTCCGGAAGATTTCGCGCACCTCGGGATGTACCGCCAGGTCGGCATAGCGTTGGCGGTATCGGGTTTCCGGATCTTGCAAGCCGCCGTAGGTGACCGTTTCTCCCTCTTCCGAGGTCTGGGTCTTGCCCCGCGGGAGTGGTCGCACCGCCTTGGCGAGTAGTGTGAGTTTCCGGGCATGGACGGTTACCTCACCCGTCCTGGTTCGGAAGAGCTCGCCGGTCACCCCGATGTGGTCATCGAGGTCGAGGAGCTTGACGATCTGGTAGGCATCGGCGAGATCGTCCTTGCGGAAGTAGATCTGGATCCGGCCCGCCACGTCTTCCAGGTGGCCGAAAGCGGTCTTCCCCTTGCCGCGAAACGACACCAGGCGGCCGGCCACGGTCACCTCCGGGCCACCGTCCTTCATGTCCTCATCGTAGGCAGCGAGAGCTGCGACCGAAGTATGGCTCCGCTCGAACCGGTAGGCGAAAGGATTGACGCCCAACTCTCGCAGGGCGGCGAGTTTTTCCCGCCGGGCCTCTTCCACGTACGTCAGCTGGTGGCTCACGTCACGCCGCCTTTCCTCCGAAGCGCTTGAGGTAGGCGGTAATCAGCTGGTCGAGATCACCGTCCATGACTTTCTGAACGTCGCCAATCTTGAGTTCCGTACGGTGGTCGTTGACCATGGTGTAGGGCTGGAACACGTAGGAGCGGATTTGATTTCCCCAGGCGTTGTCCGTCTTGGTGGCCTCCAGCACCGCTCGCGCGGCTTCCTGCTCTTCCAGTTGCTTCTGGTACATGGCGGCGCGCAGCATCTTCATGGCGGTAGCCCGGTTCTTGAGCTGGCTGCGTTCCTGTTGGCACGCGGCCACCAGGCCGGTCGGCTCGTGGGTGAGCCGCACCGCGGATGACGTCTTGTTGACGTGCTGGCCGCCGGCTCCCGAAGCTCGGTAAACGTCCATCCTGATGTCTTCGTCGCGGAGTTCGACCTCGATGGTGTCGTCGATGTCTGGATACACGAACACGGAGGCGAAGGAGGTGTGGCGCCGCGACTGGGAATCGAACGGTGAGATCCGGACGAGCCGATGGACGCCCTTCTCCGCCTTGAGGTATCCAAAGGCGTGTTCCCCCTGGATTTGCAGCGAAACCGACTTGATGCCGGCTTCTTCCCCGGGGACCAGGTCGAGTACCGACACTTTGTAGCCGCGCCGTTCAGCCCACCGCTTGTACATCCGCATGAGCATTTCCGCCCAATCCTGTGACTCCGTTCCGCCGGCGCCCGGGTGGACGGTCAAGATGGCGTCGAGCCGGTCGTCGGGGCCCTGGAGCATGGTACGCAGCTCCAAGCCGGCGACCGCTTCCTCGAGGTCGGTGGTCTCGGTCTCCAATTCGGCGGTCAGGTCCTCATCCGGTTCTGCCGCCAGAAGATCGAGGAGGTCGTGGGCGTCCGTGAGCCGGGTGGTAACGGCCTCGAACGGCGACACGATGGAGCGGATCTGGTTGGTTTCCTGGACCACCCGGCGGGCACGCTGAGGGTCTTCCCAAAATAATGGGTCTGCTTGCTCGGCGTCGAGGACCGTCAGCCGCTGTGACTTGGCCTCGAGGTCAAAGAAAACCTCGGAGTTCAGCCACTCGGTTCTCCAGGCTCTCGAGTTGTTGAGTTACATCTGCCATGACCATCTCCCTTGTGCGACATCCCGTGTCCGGCGTCCGATTTCAGCTAGCGGATGCCGGCCCTTTAAGAACAGGGCCGCTCGCCCGCACCTCAGCGGAAGAACGGCCCAGTCAGCAATATACTCCATCGCGGGAGCCTCAGGGAGGGTCGCTAGAAGATTTTCTGGCCGTCGCTGAGGATATCGTTGAGGGCGTCGTTGAAGTAGCTGGCCGCGTCCGCCACCTCGGGACCGATCTGGTCGCCATACTCCTCCCAGCTCTTCTTGATTTCGTCGGCGAACAGCTCCTTCAGGGTGCCGTTCTGCAGTCCCTCCTGGCGCTTGTCGGGATGGTAGACCACCAGATCGGACACCAGAGCGCGGGCCAGCCGCCGGGCCTTCTGGTTGGGGTCCCGGGAAAGGAACGGATTGATCGGTGCCCCGCTTGCAGGCCGGGGCGCAGGGGCCGCCGGCTGGGCCGGCATGGCAGGACTAGCCGGAGCGCCGGCAAATGCAGGTGGCATGACGGGTCGGCCCGAGACGGGGGCAGGTCCCGGAGCAAGCGGTGCGCGTGGCGATTCCTGGCGCTGCGGCACGGCTGGGGCCGCGGGTGCCACGGGGCGCGTGACCGGGGGGGCGACGGGAGCCGCCCGCGCTACCGGAG
>JBDHMR010000364.1:0-2879 GCA_039656035.1 Gemmatimonadota bacterium | reverse complement strand
GGGCGCATCCCCCTCCACCTCGGTCGGCGTCGCGACCATGCCAAGCGCACCTGGGGAGGCTATTATCCCGGAATGCGCGCCACCCTTGTTCTCACCGGGATAGCCTTGGCTCTGCCTCCTATCGTCTACGGACAGGACGGAGAAGCGCCGGCCGGACCGGTCATCGACACCGTCATCATCGATCGCGGCAACGTCTTCCTGCCGGAGCAGGCAGAGGGCAGCTTTGCGGCCAAGGCGGGTAACGCGATCCACCCGCGGACCGCCGGTTGGGTGATCAAGTCGACGATCCTGTTCAAGGCGGGCGACTCGCTCAACATGTCGAGGATCCAGGAAAGCGAACGGACCCTGCGCGCGCTCAATGTGTTCCAGGAAGTCACCATCGACACGGTGACGCTGGACGGCAGGTTTGCGGTACGCATTAGGACACGGGACGCCTGGAGCCTGAGCCCCGTGTTCAGCATTGCCGGCTCGGGAGGAAGCGTCACCCTGACGCTGGGAATCTCGGAAAAGAATTTTCTGGGCACGGCCAGCCTGTTCAAAATCGCCTACGTCAAGCTGGTGGACCGTGACGGCTTGGACGTCAACTTCCGGGTCCCGCGGATCGGTGCCACACGGCTCGCCGTGGGCGGCTCAATGCAGAATCTCTCGGCCGGTAACACCGGTTCCTGGGATGCGGGCATCCCCTTTCGGGCCTTCCCCGACCCGTGGGCGTCCCAACTCCTGGGGAACGCCGCAGACGAACTCCGATTCAGATGGCGGCAGGACGATACCGGCCTCGACAGTCTCAACTACGACCACACCCTGCTGAGCAACCGCCTGAACACCTCCATAGCCGTCAAACACAGCTCCCAAAGGTACTTGCGGTTGGGTGTCGACGTGATCCTTCGCAGTGAAGAATACGTCCTGCTGGGCGGCCCCCCTCAGCCGGTGACGGACACGATCACGGGGACCCCGGGCCTGACCTTCGACTATCGTAAATCCAACTTCACGACAGGCCGGTTCTTTCAGGGATTCGGCCAGGCGGAGGACATCGACCTCAGTCCGGCCCTGACAGTGACGGCGTGGCTTGCTCCCCAAGCATTCGGCTACCCTGAGACGGGGTTCGGCCCGGAAATCCGTCTATCGGCCGGCAAGCAGGTCGGGCAGACCGTCATGGTGGGTTCGCTGCAGGCCAGCGGCTTGTTCAGCGGTTCCGGCGTCGACTCGGGCCGGGTCGTCTTTCGGGGAACCTGGGCCGCCAAGTTGACCGAAAGGCAAATGGCGTTCATTCACGTCGAAACAGGCGCCATGAAGGGCCAGGCGCCTGGGACGGAATTCGACCTGGGTCTGACCTACGGGCCCCGGACATTCGGCGCGCACGCCTTCGTAGGCGACCGGGAGCTGTGGGGCACGCTCGAGTACCGCAACTTCAAGTGGAACGACGTGTTCGGTTTCCTGGGAATCGGCTTCGCCGGATTCGTCGATTACGGCGGCGCCTGGTACGCCGACCAGGATCGCAGATTCGCGGGCAATTTCGGGGTGGGGCTCCGTTTAGGATCGAGTATCGGCTCGCGGGCCTCGGCGGGCAAGATCGATTTCGGCTACCGCTTCGGACACGGGTTCGAGGGCAAGCGGCTGGGCGTCAGCTTCGGCGCCAGCTACGACATTTTCACCGGCGTACTCGTAGGACAGTAGTGATCGATTAGGATTTCCGGACCAGCGTATATTCGATTCACACCCATGACGACACGACCCTTCCCTCACCGAGCGATGACGCTCGGACTGGTGCTGTTCCTGACAGCGGGTCCGGCGAGTGCCGCGGCTCAAACCTCCGGTTCGTCGGGAGCCGCGGTCGTAGGCGCCGCCTTGGGCGGCGTGGCAGGGGGAACGTTCGCCGCGGTCGGATCGATCTTCCCGTGCACCCGTACCTACGCCGGCGCCCGATGCGTGCGGACCAGCGCCATCGTGGGCACCGTGGTGGGGATCGCATCGGGGATGGCCATCGGAGCAGGTAGCATCGAGGATGTGGAACGAATGGCGACCGGTGCAGCCATTGGATTCGCCATCGGCAGCGGCTTCGGCCTGGTCGTCAAGAAGGTCGTGCTCTATTCGACATGGGGGGACGTGCTGGCTTCGGGCGCCATCGGCATGGCCGTCGGTACCAGTCCTCAGGGCGCCCTGATCGGCCTCGGCGCCGGAGCCATCGTGGGCGTGGTAGCATGGCAGCTGATCCCCCGGTTCGACCTGGTCAATGCCACCGATGCCACGCTCCTGGGAATGGCCATCGGCGGCGTCGGGTCCCTGATCTACCGGGGCATCAAGGCCCAAACCAATGGCACCGCCCAATCCGTCACTCTTCCCATCAACATCCGATTCTGATGCGCAGCGTCCCCACCACCGTCGCATCTGTCCTGTCACTGTGCGGAGCCATCGGCCTCCAGGGCTGTGCCGTGCCCCACACGATGCAGCCGCACCCATACGGCTACCATTGCCCCGAAAGTGATCAGTCGGCCATGACTCAGGCAATTTCCTGGGTGGGCCCGGCACAGGAGCCAGACACCACTAGGCTGGCCTTGTGGTGCCAAACGGTGGGGCCGACAGTGGTGGACTCGATACCGGGGGCCACGCTGTCGCCGGATGCCGGATACGACCCGCTCATGGTAGTGACATGGAACCTGAAGGGAGGGTCGGGCGACCTGGAACGATTCCTTCACGACGAACTCATGCTGACCTGCAACGGCAGCCGCTCCACGACCGGTGACGGATTCCGGCACTTCGTTCTCATGGTGCAGGAGGCCTATCGCCGGTCGACGTCCATCCCACCATTCCCCGAAGGCGAAACCGCGCCATTGGCCATCGACGAAGAACCGTGGAGCGGGCGGCAGGACATCGTTACGGCA
>JBDHMR010000363.1:0-2881 GCA_039656035.1 Gemmatimonadota bacterium | reverse complement strand
CTCAGGGATTCGACCAGCAAACCTCTCACCTATCGCCCCATCGCCCCAACCATCCACCACGCACCGGTCACCCGGTTTGCTCCGGCACCCACAGGGCTCCTCCACCTGGGACACCTGGTCAACGCGGTTTACGTGTGGGGACTGGCCCGCCGCCACCAAGGCCGGGTGCTCCTGCGGATCGAAGACCACGACCGCGGACGTTGCCGTGATCACTACCAATCCGCCATCCTCGACGACCTCGAATGGCTCGGCCTAGTGCCCGACGCGCCCCTGATCGAGTCCTTGCGCCATGGTCCATCACCCTTCCGTCAGAGCGATCGCGGTACCCGCTACGCCGAAGTCATCGAAGGGCTCAGCGACCGGGGGTTGGTATACCCATGCCGCTGCTCCCGCCGCGACATCGCCGACGGGGTTGCCGCGGCGCCAGGAACCGAGACGCGCTATCCGGGCACCTGCCGCGAACGCCGGCCCAGTCCCGATGAACAGGTGGGTCTTCGGGTAATCATGGGATCCGGCGAGGAGACGTTCACCGACGTGTTGTTGGGAACCCAGCATCAGACGCCGGATAGTCAGTGCGGTGACGTCCTGGTGCGCGACCGGCTGGGTCAGTGGACTTACCAGTTTGCCGTAACGGTGGACGACTGGGATCAGGGGGTCGATCTGGTGATTCGGGGAGAGGATCTGCTCTCTTCCACCGGGAGGCAGATCCGCCTCGCTCGGTTAATGGGGCGGGCTGATCAGCCCATCTTCTTGCATCACCCCTTGGTACTGAAGCCGTCCGGAGAAAAACTGAGCAAGGCCAACCAGGACACCGGCCTGGCTGAACTCCGCCAAGCCGGCGTCAGCCCGGAAACGCTGTTAGGTGAGGCGGCTTTTCGGGGAGGGTTGTTGGAGGAGGCCAGGCCCCTCGAGGTTGAAGAACTCCCAGGCCTTTTCGGTTAGAGAGGCGACTACGCAGACCGTTACCCACCCTGTCTCGCAAGATTACTAGTCTGCACCCCCACGCACGACGCACAACGCACAACGTACCCTCTCCCCTACCGTTCCCCTTCCGACGGCGGCCTCGCCCTGATCCGATCCGCGGTCTCACCCAAATTCGGCTCACCAAGCGCGTTCTCTGACGCGGCTATGACCGTCGCCACCGTAGCGTCCCCGGTCACGTTGGTGACGGTTCTGAGCATGTCCAATATTCTGTCGACACCGAGTATGAGCGCGATGCCCGCCGTAGGCACGCCGATCGCCTCCAGAATGATCACCAGCATGATGATACCGACGCCCGGCACGGCGGCGGTGCCGATCGAGGCCAGGACTGCCGTTAACACGATGGTCAGTTGTGCGCCCAGGGTCAGGTCCATGCCCAGAGTCTGGGCGATGAACACGGCGGCGACGGCTTGGTACAGAGCCGTGCCATCCATGTTAATGGTGGCGCCGAGCGGCAGGACGAAGGAAGAAATTTCCTCAGACACTCCAAGTTTTTCTTCCACACGCTCCATGGTGACCGGCAGGGTGGCGCCACTGGAACTGGTGGTAAACGCTACCAGCTGTGCCGGAGCGATGCCCTTGAAGAAAGTCTTGGCCGGCATCGGGGACATGGTCCGCAGCAGGATCGGGTAGGTGACGAACGTGTGGATGGCCAGTCCCAGTATGACGGCGATCATGTAGTACGTCAGCGCCCCGAGCAGCTGGAGAATCTGGCTGGGATCGTCTCCCGCCACCGAAGTGATGGTGCTCGCTATCAGGGCGAATACGCCGAGTGGCGCGATCTTCATGATCAGGTCGACCAGGCGGATGATCACGTGCGTCATGCCGTCGAACACGCCCAACAGCGGCTTGGCGCGGTCGGGTGGAATCTGGATCAGGCCGATCCCCAGTAGCATGGCGATGAACACGACCTGGAGCATGTTGCGGTTGTTCGAGATCGCCTCGAAGGCGTTTTCGGGGACGATGTCGATCAACAACTCGAGCGGGCCCCGCTCTTTGGTTACTTCGGCAGCGGCCTCACGGTCTGCCGCCTGACCGGCATAGGTTTGAGCCAGCTTCAACCGCATTTCCTCGGGCACTCTGTCGCCGGGGCGCATGGTATTTACCAGAACCAGGCCGATGGTCACCGCCACGACCGTGGTGCCGATGTATATGCCGATGGTCTTGCCGCCGATACGCGACAGCTTCTTGAGGTCTCCCAGCGAGGCTACGCCGGTGATCAACGACGACAGCACCAGCGGTACCGCGATCAGTTTCAGGCCGTTGAGAAACACCGTGCCGAACGGCTGAATCCAGTCCTGGGTGAAGCTTCCCCAGCCTTTGGCCGCGGCTATGGAGCCATAGACTACACCGACCAGAAGGCCGATGATTATTTGCCAGTGGAGTTTACGGTACCAGGGCATGGCGTTCCTTCTCAGGCTCCCGCGAGTTCACGTGCCTTCGAATCGATTTCGGTCAACAGTGACCGGTACGACTCGGCGAATTTCTCGACGCCTTCCCGTTCCAATTCCGCGGTGACGGCCTTGAGGTCGATTCCCACGTCCGCCAGCGCCGCCAGTTGCGAAGGAGCCTGCGCCAGCGTCTCATGAATGCGCACCGCGGGTTCGCCGTGGTCGCGATAGGCGTCGTAGGTCGCCGGCGGAAGCGTGTTGACGGTGTCGGGCGCAATCAACGCCTCGACGTAGTACACGTCGGGGAGGTCGGGATCCTTGGTGCTGGTCGAGGCCCACAGCGGACGCTGAACCTTGGCGCCCTTTTCCGCCAGCCGCTCCCAGCGGTGGCTGTGGATGAAGTGCTCGAATTCACCGTAGGCCGTGGCCGCGTTGGCGATGGCCGCTTTGCTCCGCAGCGCCGCCGGGGCGCTGAGGTTGTCGAGCATGGGATCGATTTTGCTGTCGAG
>JBDHMR010000362.1:0-2884 GCA_039656035.1 Gemmatimonadota bacterium | reverse complement strand
CTTTGCCTTGATCTTGCGCGACGCCATGGCCGCGGCCGCCCCTGCCGTGGGAGTCGACCGGCTGGCGTAGGTGCCCAAACCATAGGGCGCCGTGTCGGTATCGCCTTCTTCAACCTCGATGTGGGCCGCCGGGATGCCAAGCTCCTCGGCCACGATTTGGGCGTAGGTGGTCTCGTGCCCCTGCCCCTGCGACTTGGTACCGAACCGGGCGATGGCCTTTCCCGTGGGATGGACCCGGATCTCGGCTGAGTCGAACATCTTGATGCCGAGAATATCGAAGTCCTTGGATGGACCGGCGCCGACGACCTCGGTGAAGCTGGATATCCCGATCCCCATGAACTCACCCTTGGCCCGCTTCTCCACCTGCTCTTTCCTCAGCTCGTCGTAGCCCACAATGTCCATCGCCTTCTGCAGAGCGGCGGGATAGTCGCCGCTGTCGTATTCCCACCCGAGGAGGGACTTATAAGGAAAGGCCTCTGGGGGGATGAAGTTCTTCATCCGGAGCTGGGCCGGGTCCATCTCCAGTTCTTGTGCCAGCGCGTCGGTTATACGCTCGATGGCGTGCACCGCTTCGGTCACCCGAAAGGAACACCTATACGCGATCCCCCCTGGCGGCTTGTTGGTGTACACCCCGTCGACCTCGGCGAAGGCTTGCTTCATCCGGTACGAGCCTGTGCATATCGAGAACATGCCGGCCGGGAACTTGGACGGGTTGCAGGCCGCGTCGGTGTACCCGTGGTCGGCCACGGTCTTGATGCGCAGCGCCTCCATGGTGCCATCCTGCTTGGCGGCCAGCTCTACCGACATGTGGTAGTCCCGCGCGAAGCTGTCGGCCTGGAGGTTCTCCATCCGATCCTCGATCCACTTGATCGGCTTGCCAATCACCACCGAAGCGGCGATGGCGATGACGTAGCCGGGGTAGATCGGCACCTTGCCGCCGAAGCCACCGCCGATGTCAGGCGAAATGACCCGGATCTTCTCTTCCGACAGTCCCACATGTCCAGCCACCAGGGCGAGGACCGTTCTGACGGCGTGGGGCGCCTGGGTGGTGAGATAGACGGTGAGTTTTCCCATGGTCGAGTCGAAATCGGCCACGCAGCCGCAGGTCTCGATCGATGCCACGTGGATCCGGGGGATGTACATGTCCTGCTTCACCACCACATCAGCCGCCTTGAACACCGCGTCCGTCGCTTCCCGATCACCGGCTTCCCAGTGGAAGATGCGGTTGTCGGTCTTGCCTTCCTTGTCGGTCCGGAGGACCGGCGCATCCGGCTCCAGTGCTTTGAACGGATCGACCACCACCTCGAGCGGCTCGTAATCGACCTGCACCGCCTCGACACCGTCGGCGGCGATGTAGCGATCGGTGGCGATGACGGCCGCCACTTCCTGCGACTGGTACATGACCCGGTCGGTTGGGAGCACCATCTGGGTGTCCGACATGAGTGTCGGCATCCAGTGCAGGTTGTACTGCTCGAGCGTCTCGCCGGTGATCACCGCGAGCACGCCGGGGATGGCCAGCGCGGCCTCGCTGTTGATGCTCTTGATCTTGGCGTGGGCATACGGGCTCCGGACGATGTCCATGTAGAGCATACCCGGGAGCTGCACGTCGTCCACGTAGTTTCCCTGCCCTCGAATGAAACGGGGATCCTCCTTGCGCTTCATCGAATGTCCCATGCCGCAGATGTCTGCCGATGTCTTGGGTGTCATGATGCGTCCCCTTCCCCCTGCTGCATCTTCTCGGCAGCGTAGCGCACGGACTTGATGATGTTCACATAACCGGTACAACGGCACAGGTTACCCGAGATGGCCTCACGGATGTCGAGTTCGCTGGGATCGGAATTGCGCTGTAGCAGGGCGTAGCTGGTCATCAGCATACCCGGCGTGCAGTAGCCGCACTGAAGCCCGTGTTCCTCCCAGAACCCCTCTTGCAACGGATGCAGGTTGCCGTTATCGGCCAGGCCCTCGACCGTCTTGACCTGGCGCCCGTCGGCCTGAACCGCGAGCACGGTGCATGACTTCATCGGTTCGCCGTCGATGAGCACGGTACAGGCGCCGCAGTGGGTGGTGTCGCAGCCAATGTGGGTGCCGGTCAACCGCAGTTCGTCCCGCAGCAGATGCACCAGCAGGAGGCGCGAATCGACCTCGGCCGAGTGCTCCGTTCCGTTGATCGTCATGGTGATAGAATGTTTGGCCATGGTTATTGCCCTCCCGCACGGTCGACCGCTTTGGTAATGGCCCGGCCCATGAGAACCCGGGCCATGGCCTGCTTGTACTCCACTGACCCGCGCCGGTCCGGCGTCGGAGAGGTGGACTCGGCCGCCAGCCGTGCGGCCTCAGCGATGGTCGTCTCGTCGGGTGTCTTACCGACCAGGTAGGCCTCGGCATTGCTCGCGCGGATCGGCTTGGGACCGGCGTTGGTGAGCGCCAATCCGGCCGATACGATCTCGCCACCCGAGCCGAGTGTCACTTGGGCGGCCGCAGCTGCGGTGGCGTAGTCGCCCACCTTGCGCTCGAGCTTGAGGTACGCCCCGCCGCTGTTGGGCGGGGGCACCGGGATTTGGATTTCGGTGAGGATCTCATCCGGTTCGAGCGCCGTGGTGAACAGACCCTTAAAGAACTCGGTGATGGGAATCGACCGCGTGCCATTGGGGCCGGTCGCCACGACGGTGGCGCCCAAGGCCAACATGGTGGCCGGGTGATCGTTGGCCGGGTCGCCGTGGGCCAGGTTGCCGCCGACGGTGGCCCGGTTCCGGACCAGGGGATCGGCGATGACCACGGTGGTGTCGTGCAACAGGGGATACTTGGACCGGACCAGGTCCGACCGGTCGAGCGCCGCTTCGGTGGTGGCGCCGCCTATCTTGAGCTGGCCACCTTCTTCCTTGAT
>JBDHMR010000361.1:0-2885 GCA_039656035.1 Gemmatimonadota bacterium | reverse complement strand
GCGCACGCGGCTGACCTGGCCAAGGGACACCCCCGCGCGCAGCAGTGGGACGATGCTCTCTCGCGGGCCCGCTTCGATTTCCGCTGGGAGGACCAGTTCAACCTGGCGCTCGATCCCGTGACCGCCCGGGCCTACCACGACGAGACCCTCCCGGCGGAAGGCGCCAAGGTGGCGCACTTCTGCTCGATGTGTGGTCCCAAGTTCTGCTCGATGAAGATTACCCAGGATGTGCGGGACTACGCCGCCCAATTGGAAGAGCGCCAGGAGGGCATGCGCGAGAAGTCGGTAGAGTTTCGCCGGAGAGGCGGGGAAATTTACGTCGAGGAAGGGTAGAGCAAGTTGGCGCCGGTTGCCTCAGCCGGCGTCTCCTCTCTTCCATTTGCGAATATCCCGGCGCTGTTTCTTGCTGGGCCGGCCCTTGGTGCGGAACAACGTCGGTTCGGCGTTCTTCATCCGGAAGGCGAGTTCCTCCCGCGCCGCCAGGGACTCAGCCGACTCCTGGTACAGCGTCGCGGCCACCTTGGCGGAGCCTCGCTTCTCGGCCAGCCCGGAGACTTCCACCAGGTATTCGTAGGGGTCATGCCGGATACGGACCCGATCGCCGAGTTTGATGATCTTCGACCGCTTGACCCGGTCACCATTGACCTGGACCTTGCCGCCCTCGATGGCCACGACGGCCAGCGGCCGGGTCTTGTAGAAGCGGGCGGCCCACAGCCACCGGTCCAGCCTTACTGCCGCGAGCGGCTCGCTCACCCCACGGCGCCTTGGCCCAGCGCGTCCCGCTGTCGGTCGAGGTGATCGCGAATCTTGCCGCACACCAGATCGCACAGCTCGAAGACCGCCGGATCGTCGACCCGGTAGATCGTCCGGGTGCCTTGTTTCCGGCGCTCGACGAAGCCTTGGCGATGAAGCGTCTGGAGGTGCTTGGACACGTTGGCCTGGCCCAGTCCGGTCTCCAACACCAACTCGCCTACCGTGTGTTCTTCAGCCCGCAGGGCGTTCAGAATGCGCAGCCGGGTGGCGTCGCCCAACGCCCGGAACCGGTCGGCCACGATGTCCGCCGTCTGGTCGTTGAGTTCGATCATGGCAGCCTCCGTTGGGAATAATCAACTATAGAGCAATATAACAGTTTGGTAGACACGGGCTTCAACGTCGCTCCGTATATGCCATATTGGCGCGTGATACAGCCATTATGGCGGTAATACTGGGCACGGAGAGTGCTTTTCCAGGGGTCATCAATACCGATCGTCTTGCCCAAGTCGGAGCGGGCCAAGAGCCGTGATATCGAAGTGAAGTAGCACGGTGGTGGGGAGTGGGGGGCAGCCCTCTCCCACTCCTCGCGCCGGTTTCCCACCTATCCGATGAGTCCAGTCTCCAGGGCCAGCTTGGTCAGGCCCGCCACGTGACGAATTCCCAGCTTACGCATGAGGCTTTCCCGGTGGGTCTCCACCGTGCGCGGGCTGATCCCCAGTTCGGTGGCGATCTCCTTGTTGGTCAGCCCGCGGGCAATTCCCCTGAGGACCTCCCGCTCGCGGGCGGTGAGGCCGGCTAGTTCGCTGGTGGCGTATTGCTCGCTGAAGTCACCCTTCACCGCGGCCGCCAGCTTGGCGGCGATGGGCGGACTGTAGAACGCCTCTCCCGCATGGATCGATCTGATCGCTGCCGGCAGGTCTTCCGCCGCTGTGTCCTTGAGGAGATAGCCGTGGGCACCCGCCCGGACCGCCTCGAGGACGTATTCCTGATTGTCGTACATGCTCAGAATGAGCACACGGCATTCAGGGAATCGTTTTCGCAGGACGGCTGTGACCTCGAGGCCCGACTGGCCGGGCATGCTTATGTCGAGCACCACGACATCGGGCGTGGTTTGCGCCACCAACTCCGCCACTTGGTTGCCGTCCTCTGCCTCGGCCACCACGGTGAACTCCTCGGCGCCTTCCAGGACATGCCGGATCCCCTGCCGGACGACTGAGTGATCGTCGGCTACCAAGATTCGAATCGGTGTGCTCACGTAGTTTCGCCTCCTGCCTTCAACGGCACTGCGACCGTCACGGAAAACCCGCCATCGGCGGGCGCGTCGAGGGTGACTGTTCCTCCCAGGGCGCCGATCCGCTCCTGCATTCCCGTCAATCCCATGTGTTCCCTTACGCCGGCCGACGGATCGGTTGCTGGTCCGCGACCGTCGTCCCGGATAATAAGTGACAGGGCCTTGGCCTCTTCCCGAACGGTAATATGCACGCGTGTCGCCTGGGCGTGGCGCAATACGTTGGACAGCGCCTCCTGCATGGCGCGAAACAGGGCCAATTCCGCGTCCTTGGAAAGAGCTGGCATATGCTGAGGCGTCTCCAAGTCGACGGACAGCCCGGCCCGCTCACCGAATTCGCTAGCCAGAGAGCGCAGCGCCGGCGCCAGCCCCAGGTCGTCCAGCAGGCTGGGGCGCAGCCGGTGGGTCACGTTCCGGATGCTGCGGATGCCGGTGTCGGTCAGCGCCAGGACGTGGTCGAGGCTCTTGGCCACCTGCGGGTTCGCCTGTTGCCGGATGACACCCAGTTCCATCCTGACCGCGGAAAAGACCTGTGCTGTCTCGTCGTGTAGTTCGCGCCGGAGCCGGCGGCGCTCCTCCTCGTGCTGTTCGACCATGCGCGACGACAACCGGGCCAATTGTTCGTTCCGTTGCTGAAGCGAGTGGTACAGGGCGGCGTTTTCCAGCGCCGCGCCAACCTGCTGTCCCAGGGCGGCAAGGAATCCCTCGTCGAGGGCAGTGAAGGGATCGCGGGCACTCCCCACCAGCACCAACACTCCGGTTACTTCGGCGCCTCTGAGCACCGGGAGGAAGGCACCAAATTCGTGCCCAGCGCCCAGGGACGCATCGGAGGAAATCACTTGAG
>JBDHMR010000360.1:0-2886 GCA_039656035.1 Gemmatimonadota bacterium | reverse complement strand
TTTGTTGGGGATGGTGGGAGGGTAGTGCGTCGTGCGTTGTGCGTAGGAGCTGAGAGCGCAACCACCGACGCACCATGCACTACGCACAACGCACTCATTCACCAATCATCGGCAGCCCCATCTCTTCCAGCAACGGGACCATGCGCGGATCGCCATGGAGCGGGGCGAACCACCAGTTAGAAGTGCGGATCCACGGGAGCCACGCGTGGGCGGGGCGGTAGTTTAGCCAACGGAACGTCTCGTCCTTGTCGTCGAGGGCGGTATAGATCGCCGCCAGGCTCATTGCCGTCCAGGGAATCACCCCGCCGGCCTCGAGGGCCTCGGCGATCTCGCGGGCCTCGTCTTCCCGGCCTGCTTGAGCATAGGTACGTGCCAGGATACCCGCGAAAGCGGGATTGATCTCCACCATTCGCTCGTGAACCGCGACGGCGGAGTCGACTTCCCCCTTCATCAGGTACCCATTACCCAGCACCAGGAGGCCGGTGATGTTGTCGGGCGCGAACTCCAGTGACTTGAGCGCCTCATCGATGCCGCGCTGGTAGTCCCCCTTCATATAGTAGAGCGCCCCCAACCAGGCCGTGTGGAACGGTGTAAGCGGGTCGAGTCGCTGGGCCTCGGTGTGGTGGACGATGGCCTCGTCTAGGCGGTCGAACAGCAAGGTGAACCAGGCCCATTGGTAGTGGTTCATGGCCAGGCTGGGGTTGAGGGCATTGGCCCTTTCGAACGCCTCCTGGGCTCCTTCCCAGTCCCACTCGTAGTACACCCGCATATCGGCCAGCGCGGCCCACGCCTCGGCCAGCGTCGAGTCGAGCGTCACCGCCCTGAGCGCCGCCGCCCGCGCCCGGTCCCACACCTCAGGCGTCGCCGCCGGCGAGTGCCCCAAGGTTACGTAGGCCAACGCCAGACCGGCATAGGCCAGCGGGTCGCCCGGGTCGTTGTCCACCGCTTCGCGGAAATAGGACAGCCCGCGCTGGAAGTCCTCCGGCGTTCCCTTATTGAGGTAGTACATCCCCCTCAGGTACGCCTCGTAAGTCGCGCGGCTCACGGTGGGTATGCTGGCCAGGCGAGTCTCGTCGTCGACAGTGAGCTCGATATCCAGATTCTCGGCGATAGCCCGGGCCACGCTGCTGTGCATCTGCAACACGTCTTCGGTGTCGCTGTCGAACAGTTGGTCCCATAGTTGGCGCTCGGCCGGCAGGGCCTCGATCAACTGCACCTGAAGGTGGACGGAGTCGCCCTGACGGAGGACCGACGCTTCCACCACCCCGTCTACACCCAGCTCACTGGCGATCTCGGTAATGGTCTTGTCGCTGTCGCGGTAGCGCATGGTCGAGCGGCGGGAGATCACCCGGATGTTGCCGATCTGGGCCAACTCACCGATGAGGGCGGTTTGCATCCCTTCGACGAAATAGTCCTGCTCGGGGTCACCCGACGTGTTGTCGAACGGGAGGACCGCGATCGACGCCAGCCGGGGTGTGGCGCTGGAGGGGCTCCCGATCCAGTAGACGGCGGCAGCCACCGCCACGACGGCTGCCGCTACCGGAATCCACGGCTTCTTCTTGCGCGCCACAGCGCTGACGATGACCTCGCCCGAGACAGCGCCCGCCAGCGCGGCTGCCATCTGGTCGGCCTTGCCGTACCGGTCGGCCGGAACCTTGGCCAGCGACTTGTTGACCACCGCTTCAACTGCTTCAGGAACGCTGTCGCGAACAACTCGCAGTGAGGGAACAGCCTCGATAGACTTCCTAGCCAGGATGGCCTGGGGCGTGACACCGGTGTAGGGAGGAGTGCCTGCCAGCATCTGGTACAGGACGCATCCGAGGCTGTAGATGTCAGACCTGCCATCGACGTCCTGCGTACCGGCCGCCTGCTCGGGACTCATGTAATCCGGCGTCCCCACGGCGATACCTGTCTGGGTCAACCGCTCGCCGCCGGCCTCATCCAATGCCCGGGCGATGCCGAAGTCGCACAGCACGGCACGCCCACTCTGGAACATGATGTTGTCGGGCTTGATATCCCGGTGGATCACGCCGTGCCCATGGGCATATGCCAATGCCTCGGCCACGTCTGTGACGATGGCCACGGAGTCTTCCAGGGACAGCTGCTTCTCGCTCGCCAGCCGGTCTTTGAGGCTGTCACCTTCCAGATATGGCATGACGTAGTACAGTAGCCCGCCAGCGTCGCCCGAGTCGTGCAACGGCAGGATCCCCGGGTGGCTCAGCCCGGCGGCGATTTCGATTTCACGATGGAAGCGCTCGGCCCCCAGCACCGACGACAGATCGGGCTGCAGCACCTTGATGGCTACCTGACGGTTGTGCTTCAGGTCATCGGCCAGATAGACCGTGCCCATCCCGCCACGGCCCAGTTCTTTCTTGATGGCGTAGCGGTCGGCCAATGCAGCGCTGAGGGTGACCTGGATATCGGTCACGGGACAGGACTCCGGAACGAGTGGTAGTACGATATGGTATTTGGGGGCTGTGAGCCAGAGGAAGGGGCCGTAGGGCGTGGGGCGTGGGGGACTAGCGATGGCCTGAAGATGCGGTCATTCTCCTACGCCCCACGCCCAACGCCCCACTAACACATTACACAACAACATCTTACACCACTCCAAAATCCCCATGTGCACATTGCACCCCATCACGCATCTCCCTCCGCCAACTCACATGGAGGAAATGATGCGACGCTTCGGATTCCTACTCATAGGACTGGCCGTTCTGGCCGGCGGTAAACATCTCGACGCCCAGGGAATAATTGACGTCGAGATCAGCCCGGTGGATCGCACCGGCAACCCGGTGGTCCGGCTCAGCTCGGTGGTACACACCACCATCAACGGCCGGATAGCCACGATCGAAATCGAAGAGCAGTTCCGCAACGATGGCGGCGTCA
>JBDHMR010000359.1:0-2894 GCA_039656035.1 Gemmatimonadota bacterium | reverse complement strand
GGGCCTCGAAAACGTCGCGGAACAATCCGCGACGTTTTCGAGGCCCAGTTCGATTCGCCCATGGCGGTGGGCATCGATTTCTGGATTACCGCGCTGGTGCTGTGGAGCACTCGTTGGGTGGTGAAGGCCGATACCGAATCTCCGGTTCGCTGGCCGTCGGCGGTGGCCATGGGCCTGGCTCAGGTGTTGGCCATTCTCCCTGGCGTGTCGCGCTCGGGTACCACCATCGCGGCGGCTCTGTGGACTCGAGTCGGCGCCCGGGCCGCCGCTGAATTTTCCTTTCTCATGGCCGTGGTTGTCATCGCCGGAACCGGTCTGCTCGAGGCCATGCACCTGGCGGATGGGCCTATCGTCATGGAGTGGGGTGTGGTTTGGGCCTTCCTGGCGGCGCTCGTTTCCGGGGTCTTCGCCATTCGGTTCCTGGTGCAGTTGCTGCGCCGGGGGCGGTTCCACGTGTTTGCACCTTACTGCGCCGTAGTGGGAAGCCTGACGCTGTTGTGGGCGGTGATGCGTTGACGGATCCGGATGTGCACTTCCGCGCTACCACCACCTCCACCAACGACGACATCCACACCATGGCCGAAGCCGGCGCTCCCGACGGCACCATCGTGATCGCTGACGCCATGAGCGCGGGCCGTGGGTCGCGGGGACGGACTTGGCAGGCCGATCCAGGTGGTGTTTGGATCAGCGTTCTCCGGCTTCCGCCCGCCTCGATCGAAACCGCGGTGTTGAGCCTGAGAGTGGGCATCGACCTGGCCGCGGCGTTGGAGTCGCTGATCGGGCATCCGGTGGCGCTCAAGTGGCCCAATGACCTCGTTGTAGGCGAGCGCAAGGCGGGCGGCGTTCTGTGTGAAATGCGCTGGCACGGCGCTCGGGCAACTTGGGTGGCGATCGGCGTAGGCATCAATGTGACCAACCCGCTGCCAACTGGATTGCGGCATACGGCCATGAGGTTGGCCGATGTCGCTCCCGAAATCTCGGTGGCCCAGGTCCGCGACGCCGCCATTGGAGTCCTGCGCACCGTAAGGGTAGATGCCACGCTGCTCGATCCCCTCGAGCTGGCGGCGTTCGACCGGCGAAACTGGCTGCGGGGGCTGGCGGTGCGCGAACCGGTGCTCGGCACCGTTGGCGGTATCGACGAAACCGGAGGACTCGAGCTGACCGGCAGCGACGGAACCCGCCACATCCTCCGGACGGGCGACTTTACGCTCAGTGGAATGACATGAGGGCGGTTCCGCATCGTCCGGTTCCGTCCTAGATTCGCCACATGCTCCTGACCCTCGATATCGGCAACACGGAAATCACGGCGGGTATCTTCCGCGACCAGGATCTGGTTCGGCAGTGGCGCATCTCCACGCTTCCTGGAAAGACCCCTGATGAGTGGGCCGCCCTGATGGGCAGTTTCCTGGCCCAGGCCGGTCACGACCCGACCGCCATCACCGCCGTGTGCCTGGCCTCGGTGGCGCCGTCCACCACCGGCCGCCTCAAGATCGGGTTGGCGCAGCTTACCGGCTCCACGGTCGCCGAGTTGCACGCAGACAGCGAGGTGCCCCTGACCCTCGATGTCGACGAACCACTCGCCGTGGGCGCCGACCGGATCGCCAATTCGTTGGGTGTACTCGACGCGGTGAACGCCGATGCCATCGTGATTGATTTCGGCACCGCCACCACGTTCGACTGCGTTACCGCCGATCGCCGGTTCATCGGCGGTCCCATCATGCCGGGACTGCGCACGTCGGCCGAGGAGCTGACCCTGAAGGCGGCCCGGTTGCCTGCCACCGAGCTGACAGCGCCGAGCCGGGTCATAGCCAGAAGGACCGACGATGCCATAAAGGCTGGGGTGCTCTATGGAGCGGCGGACGCGGTGGACGGTATGATCGGCCGGATTCGTGGCGAGTGGCCCACCGACGCCGACCCGGTCGTGGTCGCCACCGGCGGACTGGCCGACACGCTGGTGCCGTTCACCACCAGTATCGATCGCGTGACCCAGGGGCTTACCCTCGAGGGTATTCGCGTTGCGGCACGGCATTTTGGAATGACGTGGTGACCGTCAAGAGCCCCGTAGGGGATTGGCCTGGCCCCACGGGCAGCGCTATACTTCCCACTTCCACTCTACCCTCGGAGCGAGCATGAGCGCGGTGGCGGAATCCCACCAGAGCTACGACCTCGGCGACGTCCCACTGATCGTCCGGTCGTCCATCAAGCTGGGGATCATTACGGCAATCGTGGTGTTCGCCTTCTCACTGGTCTCCCGCTATCTGAGCGGGACGGTGGAGATGGCCCTCGAAGCGCTGCTCCTGGTCGTCGGTGTGTCGTTCGTTGCCGGGCTCCCAGCCGTTTGGACCAAGGCACGTACCGGGGACGGCATCGCCGCGGCGGCCGGGGTCGGTCTCGGGGGAACCGTGGCGTTCATGGCCGTCGACGTGATCCTGCTCCAGCGCATCGGGACCTACACCAACCGCTGGCTGGAAATAGGCGGCGGCAGCAACTGGTGGTACCACCCCGTGTGGTGGATGACCGGCACCTACCTGGCCTGGATGGGGGCGGTCGTTCTTGCCAACCAAGCCAGTGGCACCGGTTCGCCATCGATCCCCAAGATGACGGCCACTGCGATCGTTTTCGGCTCGGTCGTCGCGGTGGTCGCCGTCATCATCGGGTTTCCGGGCGCCGCCTGGTCGTTCCCGACCTTCGGTATCGCCCTCCTTCCCGGATTCGCTATCGCCGCGCTCTTTTCGATGATGAGTCGCCGGCGCGCCTGAGCGGGATGAGGCCGGTCCGCGTAGTTCTTCGCATTCTCGGTTGGCTGCTCACGCCCTTGGTGGCGTGGGCAGCTTCGCATTTTGGGGGTGGCATAGGCGCCACCATTGCCAGCGGCGTCGCCAACCCGCGCATGG
>JBDHMR010000358.1:0-2898 GCA_039656035.1 Gemmatimonadota bacterium | reverse complement strand
GATTTGAATGGACTGGGCCTCACTCTCATCCCCGGCATTCTCGAGCCTTTGGCTGAGTTCTCGAACCGCGTCGAGCGCCACGCTCGCCTCACTGGTGAGCCGGTCGGCTCGCGAGGAGAGCAGAGGGTCCACGTACTCGTAGTCAGCCGCCACATCCAGGCCGAGAGATGCCTTGAAGGCGGCGATATTGACGAGCCCGCCTATGTGAATATTGAAATCAGTACTCTCTTGCGTCAGCCGACGTTCGTTTGCCACGCGTTCGTCGAGTGGAATCGAGCTCCGCTCCGCCCGGAGCTCGAACATCCGGTCTCCAATGGCCAGCAACTCCTCACGAACCAATCGGCGGGCATTGCCCAACATGTCCGCGGCGACCGTTCGGGGACCAGACGGGTCCAGCCCGGCGGAGTCCATTTCCAGAACTGCGGCAGTTAGCTCGCCCAACAGCGGCCGGAGTATGGCAACACGGCGCTCGACCTGTCCGTCGAGCACCAGCCGCTCCTCACTTTGGGCCCGTGTGAACCGCTGGTACAGCGTGTCGATTTCGATCCACAGCACCGAGATCTCGGCCGCCAGTTCCTCAGCCCGTTGGGTCAGGGCGGCGGCAGCCACTACCGCCGGGTCTGGTGCCACGGCGGAGTCTGGCAGCGCCAGTGTGTCCTGCCCCCCAGCCGGGACTGGTTCCTGAGCCTGGGTGGTGTCCTGCGCTGAGAGTGCGGCAGGGAATGTGAGCCCCAGGTGCGCCAACAACACTAGAGGCACACACCAGAGGACAGGTATCGAGAAAATGCCGAGGCCGATGGTTCGACGATGGCTGTTCATGGAATTGCTCTCCAACGAGTCAGGATTTCAACGGCGACTGGTGGCGCCTCCACGATCGGAGGCCGCCAACTCCACAATTATGCCTGCCAAAATCTCGTCTCGTTAGATGGCACTTTGGCTCGGCCAGGCGTCAGATTACTGTCTCAGGAGGCCGTCCAGTCGCTTGGTCGATGATGAAGTGGGCGTGATTTGCTTCGCTCGACCAGATCCGCTCCTTCCAGCGCAGGCGCAAAAAATAGCATAGCGAGCCTGAGGAAGGGTAGATGGCAGGGCGGACCCTGGCGCCCGGCACCATCAGACCACATATCTCCTTGTCTCACGCTCGGGATACTTGGAGGAAACATGCGGCCGCTCTTAGTCCTCGCCGGTCTACTCGCCAGCGCTCCCCTCGCCAACGCCCAGGACCATGCGTATCTGGTATTGCATCCGGATGCCGTATTCGATGGTGAACGGCTGCACCAAGGGTGGGCCGTCGTGGTGGGCGGCAACAGCATCGTCGTCGCCGGCCCCGAGGGGACTATCGAGGTCCCCGCGGGGAGCAGAGCGGTTGTCCTGGAAGGAATGACCCTCCTGCCCGGATTGATCGAAGGCCACAGCCACCTGCTACTGCACCCCTATGACGAAGCATCGTGGACCGACCAGGTCCTGAACGAATCCCTGGCGTTGCGCACGGCCCGCGCCACGGTCGCCGGAGCCACCACCGTCCGGGCCGGTGTGACGACGGTTCGCGACCTCGGCACCGAGGGGGCCGGCTACGCAGACGTTGGCCTGCGAGATGCCTTCGCCAGCGGAGCCGCACTAGGCCCTCGGGTTATCACCACCACCCGCGCGCTGGCAGCAACCGGGAGCTACGGTCCCAAAGGGGCGCCCGAGTGGGACCTCCCCAAGGGCGCCCAAATGGTGGGGTCCCCCGAGGCCCTCATCGAGGCGGTCCGTGACCAGATCGGCCGCGGTGCGGACTGGATCAAGCTGTACGCCGATTACCGTTGGGGCCCGGGCGGGACAACGGCGCCCACCTTCAGTGAAGCTGAGTTGGCCGCGGCAGTGGCAACGGCCCGGGACGGCGGCCGCTTGGTAGTGGCTCACGCCAGTTCCGCAGAGGCCATGCGGCGGGCCACCTTGGCCGGCGTTGCCACGATCGAGCACGGCACCGACGGCACGCCCGAGGTATTTGGCCTGATGGCCGACCGGGGTGTGCCGCTGTGCCCCACGCTGGCCGCCACCGAGGCCATTGCCCGCTATCGTGGTTGGAATGGTCAGAATCCGGAGCCGGAGGCCGTGATCCACAAACGCCAGTCCTTTGCCGCCGCGCGCGAGGCGGGCGTGCCCATTTGCTTTGGGGGCGACGTCGGCGTCTATCCCCACGGCGACAACGTCCGGGAACTGGAGTTGATGGTCGATTACGGCATGACGCCATTGGAGGCGGTGACGGCAGCCACCAGCGGCAACGCCGCCCTGTTTCAGTTACCGGACCGGGGCCGCATAGCGGCCGGTCTCCTGGCCGACCTGGTGGCCGTCGACGGCGACCCGACACGGGACATCACCGCGTTGCGGCGGGTCGGGATGGTGATGCTCGACGGCCGGATGGTCGTCGGGCCCTAGCCTGATCTGCTTGGGGGCCCGTCCGAGTCCGCCGCGTCGCTCGATCCGCTAGCCCCGTCTGCTATCGCGCGCATTTCGACCTCGCTGTACCTGGGCGTGATGTGCTGGGGGCAGTTCCAATCGTAGGCCTCGAGGGTAAACACCACGGCTCGCTCGGCCTTGGCCTTGTAGCCCGGAACGACCAGTTGTTCGACGAGGTCCGGATCGGTGGCCGCATCCAGGACACTGGCGCGCGCCATGATCTTGAGCCGCCTCTTGTTGGGATAGTCCATCAAAAAGAGGGCGACACGGTCGTCGTGGGCAATGTTTCCCGTGGAGATGTACTGGAGATTTCCGCGAAAATCGGCGTAGCCGAGTTGGGTGTCGCTCAGCACTTTGAGGAATCCTGGCGGACCTCCGCGGAACTGGACGTAGGGCCAACCGTCGTCTCCCACGCTGGCCATGTAGAAGCTGTCCCGCTCGGCGATGAACTCGGCC
>JBDHMR010000357.1:0-2913 GCA_039656035.1 Gemmatimonadota bacterium | reverse complement strand
GACGATGGGGATGATGAACCGGCGGAGGAAGTCCACATCCCCGCGCTGTTTCAGAGTTATCTCAACCTCGGTGCCACGGTGTGCGGGCCCCCGGCCATCGACACGCTCTTCAAGACCATCGATTTCCTGGTCCTGTTCGACCAGACCAAACTGAGTGCCAGAGCCTTCCGAAGTTTCTTCGCTTGATCCGCTGACGCGGGCCCCGGCCGCAGCGGTCCTGACGGGACGTCGAGTCCTCCGCACCACGATGGTGGCAGGGTGGACGGCGTCATGGGCCCTCATCTGGGGAACAGGGACTCTACTGCTCCTGCCCTTCCAACAGCCGAAGCGGCGCTGGCGCACATGGTGTTTCCGTCATTGGGCCCGGGGGATCCTGCACATCCTCCACGTCTCCGTCGTCGCGGACGGGCCCATTCCCCATGCGGGTCCGTTCGTCCTGGTCACGAACCATTTGAGTTATCTCGACGTTATCCTCTTGGCTCGGCTGGTTCCAGCAGTATTCGTGGCCAAGCGAGAGGTGCGTAGCTGGCCCGTGTGGGGCATTCTCTCCCGAACGATGGGGACCATCTACGTCGACCGGGAACGACCGCGCGATACCCTGCGGGCTTCAGACGCCATCGAGCGGGCGCTGCACCGGGGCGACAACGTGGTGATATTCCCGGAAGGGACCAGCACCGATGGGAGCGCCGTGGCACCGTTCCGGTCGAGCCTGCTGGACGCCGCGAGCCGGACCAACCACCCGGTGTACTTCGCCAGCTTGAGTTACGGCACACACTCCAACGATCCGCCGGCGCGCCTGGCGGTGTGCTGGTGGGGAGATATGGAGTTTGCCCCGCACTTCTGGGCGCTGTGCGGCCTCAGCCGAATCGAAGCGTCGATCCGGTTCGGCAACGAACCGATTCGAGCTAGTGACCGAAAACTGCTGGCGCAGTCACTGCACCAAGCGGTGACCCATCACTTCACGCCGGTGACCAACAAAGGACAGGCATGACACGGCAAACGGCACATATCACCGACAACGTCGAGCTCCTCCGGCAGGGCATCGCCGCCATCGCCATCGTGGGCCCGAACGTCTATGGCGGTGGATCGGGCAACGACGCGGTGTCGCCCGTCGGGGCGCATTTCCGCCATGTGTTCGACCACTACCGGGCGCTCATCAACGGACTCTCGACCGGGGCGCTCAACTACGACGTCCGCGAACGGGACCCGAAAGTCGAGCGCGATGTAACGGTCGCCAGCAAAACCGCCGAGGCCGTCATGGCCCAATTGGAGAAGATTCCGGACCAGCAGCTGCCACAGTCCATCGAAGTCAGCGCCAACGTCATCGAGGACGGCAAATCGGTGGTCGACTGGAGCGGCTCGACGGTGCAGCGGGAGTTGATGTACCTCCTGAGCCACACGGTCCACCACTACGCCATCATCCGGCTGCTGGCAACTCAGGCCGGAGTCGAGCTGAATGCCGACTTCGGCGTAGCGCCATCTACCATCGCCCACCGGCGCCTCCTCCACGAGGCATGTGCACCGTCAGCTGGCTGAGCCGCCCTCAGGGCGGCTACGACGTGTTCTTCAACCGCGACGAACAACCCACCCGGCTGGCGAAGGGGCCCGAGCTTTGCCTGGCCAATGGGGTGCCGTATCTGGCGCCGCGGGACGTGGAGGCCGGTGGGACGTGGATCTCCGTCAACGCCTTCGGTGTGACCGTCAGCATGACCAACCAGTACCCACAGCCGGCGCCTGCGCCGCCGGCAGACCCCGTCAGCAGGGGACTGCTGCTGGCGTCGCTGGTCGATGCGGCGTCGCTCGCGGACGTCGAACACCGGCTACGTAACATCGGGCTCGAGCACTACCGGCCGTTTGCCATTGCTGCGTTCGAACCAACGAGACCGCCGATGAGCCTCAGGTGGCACGGATCGACCTTGACGACCGAACTCCATCCGAAACCGGGATTTGTACTGACCAGCTCCGGGGCCACCCCACCAAGGTTGGAAGCGACCCGAAGAACGGTTTTCACCGAGGCCTTCGACCGTAACGGGTCGACGGCCACCACTCTGTCCGAGGTCCACCGGAGTCACCGGCCCGAGCGGGGCCCCCTGTCGGTATGCATGCACCGGCCTGAAGCGGCGACGGTGAGCTACTGTCACATTACCGTGGCCGAGTCATCTGGCGACGTTCTGTTCCGCTACGCACCGGGTCCACCCTGCACCACATCCGTGCAGGCTCCACTCACCCTTCCCCGAGTCGACCGACTGGCACCAACGTAGTGGCCACCGTCGTATCTCCCCGCCGTCGCCGGTGGGGTCGTTGGGCGTTGCTCGCCTACCTTGCCGTGCTCGCCGCGTCGCACGTGGTCCGTCGGTCGACATCCGAAGAGCCCGTTTCTGAACCGCGTCACGTCAGCTACGTCTCTCCAGTGCACGGAAACGAAACCCGGCCCGGCAGGGTCAGACTTACCTACCTCGAGTGGGGCACGGCCAACCGGCCGGTCGTAGTGTTGCTGCACGGGAGCCCGGGGTCGGCGGGCGTCATGGCAGGCTTGGGTGATCTCCTCGGCGGAGAGTACCGCGTCATTGCCCCCGACCTTCCGGGGTTCGGGTCCTCGACTGAACAAATCCCCGATTATAGCGTCACAGCGCACGCTACTTACCTCGGCCAACTGCTCGACACACTGGGAGTGGACCGGGCGCACATCGTCGGGTTCAGTATGGGTGGCGGGGTGGCGCTGGAACTGGTCGAAACCGACCCCGGCCGCGTTCAGTCTATCACCCTGCTTTCCGCCATCGGAGTCCAGGAACTGGAACTCCTGGGCGATTACCATCTCAACCACGCCATCCACGGTTTGCAACTCGGCGCGTTGTGGTTCCTCTACGAGGCAGTGCCCCACTTCGGGGCCCTTGATCAGAACTGGCTCAACGT
>JBDHMR010000356.1:0-2918 GCA_039656035.1 Gemmatimonadota bacterium | reverse complement strand
TGACGATAGACGACGCGACCTCGGGTCAAATCGTATGGCGATAGCACCACCGTGACACGATCGCCTTCGAGTACCCGAATCTTGAACTTGCTCATCTTTCCGGCGGCGTAGGCCAGCACCTCATGGCCGTTCTCGAGCAGCACCCGATAGTTGCGATCCGGAAGCACCTCGGATACTACGCCCTCCATCTCTATGCCTTCTTCTTTCGCCATCCACAGTCTCCATAAGTGTCCATGAGGATTGCGGCCTCAGCGGTCGCCCTGCCGCGGGTCAATCTCGTCACATAGCTCCTAAACCGCAACAGGACGCCGTCACCCGGCCTGGCAGAGAGAATCCAGCTCGTCTTCCACCAGACGGACCAGCGAGCCCATCTGATCGGCATCGAACACCAGGTTGGCGCCTGCCGTCCGGTACATCTCTGGCAATGATGTCGTCGAGCCGAGCGTCAGCGCCCGGCGATACTGCTCCAATGCTCCCGCCCAATCATGCCGGCTGTTGCGCCACACTTGCAGCGCCCCCAGCTGGGCAATTCCGTACTCGATGTAGTAGAACGGATAGAGGAAGATATGGATCTGCCGGTGCCAACGGCTGATGCGTTCCTGTTCCAGGCCGGTCCAGTCGACCACTGGTTCGAATCGCGTCCGGATCTCCAGCCACGCATTGTCGCGCGCTGCCTCATCGCCGCCTTCTCCGCTGGTGTAGATCCACGATTGAAACGCATCCACCGAGGCAACGTGCACCAACGTCAACAGGATATCCTCCAGGGCTTCTACCCACGCGTCACGTCGCTCCGCTTCGGTGAGAAACCCCTCCTCCAGCGCCAGCTTGGGGGCGGCCAGTAGCTCCATCGACATCGAAGCCAGCTCGGCGATTTCCGCACCCGGGTATCTCTGCCACACCAATGGCAGCTCGTGGGAGGCGAACGCGTGGAACGAGTGCCCCGCCTCGTGAAGCAACGTCCGCACGTCGTCCATCACCCCCGCGGCGTTCATGAAGATGAACGGTCGGCCCCGGTTGTGCAGCGTGTCGCAATACCCGCCCGGGGCTTTTCCGGTGCGACTGTCGAGATCGAGGAGTTGCTCGTCGATCATCACCCGAAACTGCCGGCCCAGGTCGGCATCGACATCATCGAAAACTCGTCCGGCCTTGGCGGCAAGTTCCTGGGCCGAGGCGAATGGCCGAACCGGAGGGCGCTGTTGCGGATCGACGCCCAGATCCCACGGCCTGAGGGTGTCGACCCCCAACATGGCTTGTCGGCGCTCGAGAATGCGGCCAACCGCCGGCACCACGGTCGCCTCCACCGCACCGTGGAATCGGGCGCAATCATCCGGACCGTAGTCGAACCGATTCTTGGCCCGGAAAGCGAAGCCCTGGTAGTCGGCAAAGCCGGCATTCCTTGCCACCTCTTGCCGCAAAGCGTACATCCTGTCGAACAGGCTCGTCAGCGGCCGTCGTTCCACGATGTACCTGTCGCTGACCGCCCGGAACGCTCGCTCCCGCATGCTCCGGTCAGTGCTTTTCATGAACGGCTGCAATTGCGGCAGCGGTAGTTCAGCACCATCCCACGACACCGTCATGCCGCCCGTAATCTCCTGATATTGACTCCCCAAAGCCTCCAGCTGGGAAAACAACGCCACATTATCTTCACGGAAGATCTCGATCTGGGCCCGGAATCGCTTGATGGTCGTCTCGAGATCAGGGCGGGTATATCCGCTTTCTACCAACCTCTTGGCCAGCCGTACACTTTGTTCCTCGACCTGTGGCATAATCGTCGTCGAGAATTTCAGTTGGGTCGCCTGTTTTTCACCGTCGGCCGTGTCGCAGGTATAGGCGATCATGGCCAAGGATGACGCCTCCGTAACCAATCCCTCCAGTCGCGACCAATCCGCCAGCCATGCCTCGATGGTAGTGACATCGAATGGACGGTTCGCCAACTCCTCATAAAACGTGGCGATGTCATCCCAGGTAGCATCGGCAAAGCCGGACGCATCGGTTGGCAGGTTGGCAGCGGGCATTGCCGTCACGACGCTTGGGTGGGTTGAGCCGAGGTGTTGGACGCTTCGGCGGTGTCACTCGGCCGGAGGCGGAGGGTCCATAATCCGACAAGGACCACCAAACCGGCAGCCAGCCAGAATGGGGTTCCGTGCCCCAGGCGCTGGAAGGCCGCTGTCGCGGCCAGCGGTGCGATCACCCGCGAGATCCCCGCATAGGTCTGCGCCGTGCCCATGACCGCCCCCACGTCACCGCGGGCGGAGTGCTGCGACATGAGGGACGTTGTCGACGGGAACAGCAGAGCGGTGCCGATCGGCACCAGAGGCATCACGGCGATCAAGGTCCATAGCGTGGGCACCAACGGGTAGAGTACCAACCCCAGGGCCAGCGACACCGTCCCGAGACTCATGGCCGAGTACTCCCCTATTCGGTCGACCACCGGACCGAGCACCACCGACCGCATGATGAATGACATGGCCCCGATGTATACGAAAAAGTAGCCAATCGTCTTGGCGGTGATGGCGAACTCCGCCTCCAGATAGAGCGCCACAACGGAGGTCGTCGCGGCGAAGGCCAACATGCCGGCGGCATAGACCCAGATCAGGCTCGCCACAGGCCGCAGGGGGTGCCGCAACATTGCCCACACAGTGTGCCACACCGGGGTCGCCTCGCGTCGGCTGGCAGCACGCTCTTCGGCGGTACGGGATTCCGGCAACCAGCGCCAGGCGAAGAACACGTTCAGCAGGCTCAAGCCGGCGGCGATGAAGCCCGGTGCCGCTTGACCCCAATGAGCCGCCAGTGATCCCAGAGCCGGCCCCAGGACCAAACCGGCAGAGGTCGCCGCTGACAGCCACCCCAACGCCCGAGCACGCTGGGCTGGTGGGATGGTGTCTGCCACATAGGCTTGGGCGACACCGGTAGTGCCA
>JBDHMR010000355.1:0-2924 GCA_039656035.1 Gemmatimonadota bacterium | reverse complement strand
GGTGGCCGAGTTTGACGGCAAGCGTGTCGTCGATTTCATCGCGTTCGGGACGGAATTGTAGTCGATGGGCCGATCGGGATTCGTGGTTCGGTTCGTGGACGTGGTGCTGATCCTGCTGTTCGGGTTCATCAGCATCTCCAGCATCCGCGAAACGGAGATCGATCTCCCCACCAGCGAGGAAACCCCGCCTCCGCCTCTCGAACGGGAGGAGATCGTGTTCATCGGCATTCACAGTGACGGTACCTATCTGGTCGACCAGGAACAACGACAATTGCAGGGCGGCGCGGCTCTGCACGCGTTTCTGTCGGATCGCCTGGAAACTCTAGGTAATGCCCCGGCCAAGGTACGCATCCGTGCCAGCTATGACACGCCGATGGGATACCTCCTCCAGGCCGCTAGGGTGTGCGACGAGCTGGGCGTGCCCAAGGCGTTCGAAGTGCAACTCCAGAGCGCCGCCGGGTGACGAACGATGGCCAGTAAGGGATTTCTCATTCGGTTCATCGACATCGGGCTGATCGTGCTATTTGGTTTCGTGATGCTCAGCGACATTGAAGTGCTTTCGCAAGTCGAGATGTCCACGGGGGATGATTCGCAAGAGGAGGAGTCGTCAATCGAGCGCACCATGATCACCGTCGCCATAGGAGCTGACGGTGCGTTCTCGTTGATCGATTTCGAATCCGGCTCGGTCTTCGCCTCCACCGTCGCTGGTCTCGACGGCCTCGAGGCGATGTTGCGCCAGATTCGCGACTTGAGCGCCGCAAGCGGCCGTGAGACCGTCGTGCTGATCCAGCCGGACGACAACTCCATCGTTCAGCGAACCGTGGATGTCATGGACGTTGCCGACCGATTAGGGGTCGGCAAGAGTCTCCAGACGGCGCCGCCGGAGCTTCGGTAACATGATCGTGCTCCAACCCAGGCGCGATGCCAAGCGTAGACGGCTCATTGTCACGAGCAGCACCGTGTTCGTGATGCTGGGGTCCTACACCGGGCTTCGCAGCACGCCGGTCCCCGCGTTCGGCTCGGGCTCGGCCATCATCCGCCAACTGGACCCGCTGTTCGTCGAACGGTACAGCGCTCCTCCCGTACCGGAGCCGAAAGACCGACGGGCCGAAATCCCCAAGAATGAGGACGAAGAGGCGGCCACATTGGACCACGAAGTCGGGTCGGCCATCGAGGATCTGGCGCGTCGCTTCGGCGGTCCGGATGCCCCGGTCCGGCGGCCGAACCCTGGCCGGGACGCCCAGGTATCGGACCTTGTCGCCAACCCCGTCGACGATCGATTCAGCGCCGTTTTCGGAGAGAGAGACGACGCCGCTCCCCTTCCGACGCCCAGGCCAGGTGCGACCAATCGCGCTAGAGCCGCAGGGAACATCGCCGGCGGTGGAGGTGGCATCGCGCTCACGACTTCCCGGCCGGGCCCGGATCGAGTCCCCGCGCCCAATGGCGCCGCCGGACCGGTGGTGGTCGAAGCCGGGGCGGGACGCGCCGGGGAGCGGGCGGTGCCGGCCACAGAGGTCGTCATTCACGACTATCAGCCGGACACGTTCAAGCGCACCGACGTGGCGCTTCTGACCGACTGGATTCAGGAACACGAAGCGGAGCTCCCGGTGGGCATAAAGGTGCACCTGCGCTACCAGTCGTCCTTTCTCACGGCTTCGATGCCGTTCCAGTCTGACGACCGGGAACTCGAGCTGTTCCTGATGTTCAATCCGAACTTGCGCGAGTTGCATATCGTGCTGGTTGAGGGAGATCGCTCGGTGTACCTGATCGATCGCGGCTTTCAGGAGCAGAGCCGGTCACTGCGGGAGGGGACCGTACGGCGATTGAACGGTGAGATCGTGGCGATCGATTCCCACGCCGGGGCCGCTTCGAGCGATCGTGCCGCAGGGTTCTACAACATCTTCCTCTCGTGGTGGGAGGTCGCCAAGACCGATGCCAGTCTCTGATCGCCCCGCAGTGCTACATCGGCCACGAGCGGCAGCCGCCGCGTCCTTCCTGGTCGCGGTAGCTGCCGGCTGTACCGGCTCCGCTCCTGCTTCCTCGGTGGAGCTGGCGCCGGCCCCCGCCCCGGTGCCTGCCGGAGTGGACGGCATGGTAGCGGCCTACGCCGACTCGCTCGCCCGCACCTCGTTCGTGGACCTGACCAGCCAGGAGGAGGCGACCGTTCGACGGCAGGAGGGCCGGGCCTTGGTGGACGAGAGTGATTCGCTGTGGCGCTCGCTCACCGCGACCATCGACACCCCCACAACGATCAGCGAGGCCGATTCCGTGGCCGCCGCCGAGGCGGCCTCGACCGGCGGGCAGGCGCTGGTGGAGCTGGATCGCCTGTTGCGAGAGGGGGACGACGACACCGCCGCGCTCGCCGCTCGCACGGCCGTGCTGCTGGACAGCGCCGAGCACGCGCTCGAGACGGCCCACCGGCTGAACCCGTTCGACACCCGAAGCCAACTATGGTTGTCACGCGTCTACGAGCTGCAGGCCCGGCGACTCGGCCAGGCAAACGCCTACGCCCTCGCCATCGACGAACTCGAGAAATTGAGTCGGCTCACGCCGGATGACCACACCGTGTTCGCCATGCTGGCCAACAATTACTTCCATCTCGAAGACTGGTCCAGTGCCGCCACCGACTACCAACGCGCCGAAGACGTTTACTTGGCAACGTATGACCTGGTAGTAGACACAATCCCAAAACTCGATTCGGCTCTGATCTACTCATACGCGCGGGCCCGAGCCGACATGCGTGTCCGGCTGCTCGACGCCGGGGGCGCCGTGTCCGCCTACTCCCGGGCGCTGGCTTATGCCACGACCGAGGCTGACAGCGTCTACATAGATGGCGAGCTTGCGTGGATCGCCTGGGACGACATGAACATCGCGGCCAGCGTAGCGCGCGATTCACTGGCCGCGCTGGAGGAGGCCGGTGACCT
>JBDHMR010000354.1:0-2926 GCA_039656035.1 Gemmatimonadota bacterium | reverse complement strand
CGCCGGCAATCCGTTCATCGTGATCAATCCCGTGATGCTCCAGGAACACGAGATATCGCGGCGGTTCCTGTACTATCACGAGTGCGCCCACAACATGTTGCAGCATCCGGCGCTGCGTGCCATCGATCAGGCTCCGGAAGTGATCTTCATGGAGTACGATGCCAATTGCCTTGCGGCCGGCTATCTGTTGCGGAGCGAGTTGTATACCAGGCGGAACATCGATTTCATGCTGTTGGTGCTGGAAAACAACCGCGGTCCCGACCGGCCTCCGTTCCAGGCTGAGAACCTGGTGCAGTGCCTCCAGGAACAGGGTCTCTACTGACCGATCCGCTGCGGTGGCTATCTTGTCAGCACCGTGACAGACCAACCCCCCCAATCAACTCCCTCCAGGAACCGGCCACCGTCGGTGGCCCACGCCGTCGTGTTCGAAGCCGGCGTCCTGGCACTGGCGATCGTCATTGGTTGGCTGGTATCGGTCGACCCGTTCGCCGGGTTGGCCTTCCGACTTGATCACCTGGGGGTCGGCCTGGCCGCGACGGTGCCGCCGGTAGTAGCGCTGTGGCTGCTGTTGCAGTCGACCGCCCCGGCCGTGCTCGAATTCCGCCGCGTGGTGGAGGAACTGGTGGAGCCCATGTTTGTCGACACGCCGGTGACGCACATGGTAGCCTTGGCGCTGACGGCAGGCGTCGCGGAAGAAGCGTTGTTTCGCGGGGTAGTGCAGGGTGGCCTCACCGATCTGGTGGGGTGGCTCCCGGCGCTGCTGATTGCCAGCGTGCTGTTCGGTGTGGTCCATTGGTTGACCGGATTGTATGCTCTCCTCGCGGGTGTGGTGGGCCTCTACCTCGGTGGACTGTACCTGCTGACGGGTAACCTGTTGGTCCCGATCGTGGTCCACGCGCTGTATGACATAGTGGCGTTGGGATACTTGCGGAAAGAAGAGGGTACGCCGGTCACCGAGTGAAGCGCCGGCCGAACCCTTTGGACTTCCCCCGGTTTCGTGGACACTCAGTTTAGGCAGCCCGCTGTGTACGGGCGATCTCAGCTGCGTACTCCACCGGTGTCCGATACCCGAGACTCGAATGGCGGCGCTGTCGATTGTACCAGACCTCGAGATACTCGAACAATGCGCGTGATGCGTGTCGTCGGGTTGGCCAGTTCGCGTCGGCGACCAGTTCCCACTTCAGCGTGGCCATGAAACTCTCTACGATGGCGTTATCCCAGCAGTTACCCCGCCGGCTCATGCTGACCCTAATGCCGTGCTTGGCCAGGCGGTCACGGTACGGCCGACAGGCGTATTGTACTCCTCGGTCCGAATGGTGCAGCCCGCCCTTGCCGTCCTCGCGCTCTAGCGCCATGTCGAGCGCCACCAGGGTTACCTCGTGCTGTAGTGACGACCGTGCAGCCCAGCCCACGATTCGCCGGGTGCTGACGTCCAGGATCACCGCCAGATACAGCCACCCCTCCCGTGTGGGGAGGTATGTCAGATCAGCGGCCCACACCCGCTCGGCGTCCGAGCTGCCCACGCCAAACTGGCGAGCCAGCACATTGGGAGCCGGCGCGTAGTCATGGTCCGACTGGGTGGTCACCCGGAACCGGCGCCGTTTCTTGGCGCGCAGCCCGTCAGCCCGCATGAGCCGCTCCACCCGCTTCTTGCCACACCGCAGCCCGCGCGCCCGCAACTCCTGATGCACCCGTGGGCTACCGTAGCGCCGCCGGCTCTCCCGATAAATCACTCTAATCTCTACCCGAAGTCGCTGATCGCGTCGTGTCCGCACACTCGGCATACGACGGTACGCCGCGTAGAATCCCGACCGACTCACCTCCAACACCCGACACATCATCACGACCGGAAAGCTGCCAAGGTGCGACGCTATGCACGCGTACTTCACGGCGACTCCCGCGCGAAGAACGCTGCCGCTTTTTTTAAGAAATCACGCTCCTGCTTAACCTGCTCCAACTCCCGGCGCAGCCGCCGGGTCTCGTCCTCTGGACCAGCAGGAGTACCATGGCCGGGAAACGCCGTATCCGGGTCCCGTTTGTCCAATTGCTGCTTCCACTGATGCAGCAAGGCCGGGGCAATGCCTAGATCTCGCGCCACCTCCGCCAGCGAGCGCTCCGACTCCAAGGCCAGTCGGACGGCCTCCAGTTTGAATTCCTTCGCATATTTCCGTCGCTTCTTGACCATGAACGACCTCCCCTCGGAATGTAGAACATCTCCTAACCAGGTGTCCATCAAACCGGGGGAACTTCAGCATGTCAGCATATCACGAATCAAGAATCAAGACTCAGCAATCTCTAGACGGCCCACTCATCACACCTTACCTTGGTAGGTCCGTTGATTTTCCCCGCGATGTGAGACGCTTCTTTATGGAACCTGCCCATCAACCACGTGGGTGGTGTCTCCTACTTGCTCCGACCCGGATACCGTGACCAACATCGACGCCCTCCATCCTGGCTTGAAAGATGCGCTCGCCGATCACTACACCCTCCAGCGTGAGCTCGGGCGCGGCGGCATGGCCGTCGTCTACCTCGCTACCGATGTAAAGCACGACCGCCAGGTAGCGGTGAAAGTTTTGCTACCTGACCTTGCGGCTACCCTGGGGCACGAGCGGTTCCTCAGAGAAATCAAGATCGCAGCCAAGCTCACCCATCCCCACATCCTGCCACTGTACGACTCCGGCGCGGCGGCGGGACAGCTCTACTACGTGATGCCGTACATCGAGGGCGAATCCCTGCGCGACCGCCTGGACCGGGAGGGGCCACTCGGCGTAGACGACACCCGTCAGATATTACGGGAAGTGGGCAGTGCCCTGAGCTACGCGCACGGGCACAACATCGTGCACCGTGACATCAAGCCCGACAACATCATGCTCTCGGGCGGCCACGCCGTCGTCGCCGACTTCGGCATCGCCACAGCGGTGAGTGA
>JBDHMR010000353.1:0-2934 GCA_039656035.1 Gemmatimonadota bacterium | reverse complement strand
AACTCGGGCAGCGGCAGGCATCGGCATTGCGATAGTTGCGGTCGTAACCGTCCTGTGAACCAACTCGCGGAGGTATATCGTGACATCGAGAAGCATGGCAGTACTAGGCATGGCAGTCCTGTTCGCCGCTTGCAGCAGTGATAGCGTGACGGGACCGGGTGGCGGGGCTGGACTTCCCACGGCGTTCTCCCGGGCGATAACCCTCACCGAGTTGGACAGCATCCTGGCCGGCGGCCCGGCCCGGGTGGAGATCAAGCTGATCAACGGCAGCCTGGTGGCCCGCGAGGTCGAGGTGAAGGAACGGGAGGACATGAGTGACAAGGAAGAAATCGAGAGCCGCATCACGGCGATAGACGCGGCGGGGAACGTGACGCTGGCCCTGGGTGGGCTGGTGGTCGGGTTCGACGCCGGGACTCAGTTCGAGGCCGAGGATGGTGAGCATCTCACCATGCAGGAATTCGTCACCCGGGTGCAGGACGCGCTGGCGGCGGGAGAGAACCCACCGGTAGAGGCCAAGCGGAATCCCGCGGACGCACCGCAGGATCCCGGAGACGCCACTTTCCTGGCGACCAAGCTGGAGCTGGACGATGAAGCCGATGAAGACGAGATCGAGATCAACGTCGACGGCGACAACTACGCCAACAGCACGACTCAGCCGCCCGACGCGTTCCTCACGGTGCTGGGTCTGGCGATCGAGTTGGACGTCAGCGGCGGCGTGACCGAGATCGAATCCGAAATCGAGGACGACCGGGACGAAACCGAGTTCGAGGGATTGGTCAAGTCGGTGAGCGGTTCGTCGTTCACCCTCACGGACGGGACGGTGGTGAATATCGTCGACGACACCGAGATCGAACAGAGCGACGACCACGACGAGCTGGGCTCGCTGGCCGAGGTGGAGCGGGCGCTGGCCGCGGGGTTCGTGGTCGAGGCCGAGGGCGAAGGCGTGGTCACCGGATCGAACCCGCTCACCATCAGCGCCTCCGAGGTGGAGTTCGAGATCGAGGACGAGGATGACGACCTGCCTGGTGCGCTGGAATTCGAGGACCGAGTCGCCAGCGTGGACGTGGCCGGACGGACACTGACCCTGGCCAACGGCAAGATCGTGCAGGTGGCCGCCGATCAGCTGATCGACACCTCGGGCGACCTCCTCACGCTCCAGGCCGCTTCAGACGCGGTCGATGCCGGGAACAACGTGAAGGCTGAAGGCCACGCCGAGCTGGTGGACGCCGGTCCACCGATGACGCTGAACGCGCTCGACATCAAGATCGAGGACGATAGCTAAAGAGCGCGGAGTGAGGGGTGCGGGTGGCTGCCCTCGCTGGCATTATCGCCCTCTCCTGACACTTCCGCAATTTGCCGGGATGGCGGCATTCCATAAACATGACTAAATAGATAGGGTATCGGACACCAGCTAGCCGTCCCTCTACGTTAGTCCTCCACACCGGCGCTATTCATGCGACCTTTCTTGTCCCGCGCCAGTACGCTAGCTGCCATCCTGTTCGGATTGGTCGGCGGCATCGGTATCTACACGTTCGTGTATGCCAACGGTATCGCCTACCTGAAGGACGACCCCGGAGCGTGCGCCAACTGCCACATCATGTGGGACCAGTACGCTGGCTGGACGAAGGGTAGCCACAAAGCAGCGGCCACCTGCAACGACTGCCACGCGCCACATAGCTCGCTTCCCGCCAAGCTGTTCGTCAAGGGGGTGAACGGCTGGAACCACTCCGTAGCCTTTACCACCGGTCGCTTCCCCGACCCCATTCGCATCACCGACATGAACCGCCGGGTTACCGAGTCGGCATGCCGCTATTGCCACGACGACCTGACCCACGCCATCGACCCGGCTCCATCCGACCGGAATCGGCTCGAATGCATCAAGTGCCACAGCACGGTGGGGCATGACTCGTAGGTGGGGCGGCGGGGGCAGCGAGGGCAGCAAAACGGGATCGGGTGTTGATGAACCGTTCTTCGAGGATTAGACATGACTGATAGCAACAAGGGTATCCGTCCCCTCACTGTTTGGTTGGCGGTAGGGGCGGGAGTGGCGGCTTTTTCTCTGATCGCTCTCCTGATGAACATCGCCGAACGCCGGGAAGAGGCCCGGACGCCGTTCTTCAGCGTGGTGGCTCTGACGGACACGACCGAAGACCCAGCGGTTTGGGGGCAGAATTTTCCGCAGCAGTATGACAGCTATCGGCAAACGGTCGACATGCAACGCACCCGTTTCGGCGGGAGCGAATCGGAACCGCGCGACCCGTCGCCCGACGACCCCCGGCTATTCACCGCCCGCAGTAACCTCGACCGAGTCCCCCAACTCAAGCGGATGTGGGCCGGCTACTCGTTCTCGGTCGACTATCGCGAGAAACGGGGCCACGCCTACATGCTGGACGACCAGACGTTCACCCAACGCCAGGTCGTCGCTCGGCAACCGGGTACCTGCATCAATTGCCACGGCTCCACCTATCGGCCCATGAGATCGCTGGGCAATGGCGATGTGACGGCCGGCTTCGTGGCACTCAACCAGATGACCTACCAGGAAGCGCGCACGCACGTGACCGGGCCTATCAGCTGCCTGGATTGTCACGATCCCACAACGATGCAGCTGCGCATTTCCCGGCCTGCGTTCATGGAGGGCATAGCTGCCTACCAGGCCTCACTCGGCGTACCCGATTACGACGTCAACACCATGGCCACCAGACAGGAGATGCGGAGTTACGTCTGCGCCCAATGCCACGTCGAGTATTACTTCAGCAAGCCGGACAAGCGGTTGGTGTTTCCCTGGGCGCGCGGCCTGTCGGTGGACAGCATCCTCGCCTACTACGAGGCGATGGATTTCGTGGATTGGACCCACGGGGAGACGGGCGCGCCGATGCTCAAGGCGCAACACCCGGAGTTCGAAACGTGGTCCAACGGTATCCATGGCCGCGCCGG
>JBDHMR010000352.1:0-4339 GCA_039656035.1 Gemmatimonadota bacterium | reverse complement strand
ATCGACCTTCGTACCACGCGTTGTGGACCCCGGGCGCCAACCCGTCCATGAAGCGCCTGAGGAGCTGAGGTGCGGCAGGGTCTTGCACGTCGATAAGGGTGACGCCGTTGCGACCGTCAGTGGACCCCTCGTGGGTCAGCACGGCCACCCGTCCGTCGGGTCTGACTTTCACGTCGTTAGTCACCGCGGCATCGACGATAAATGACGGCAACTTCACCGGGTTGTCAGGAGTAGCTACGTCCCAAATGAACAACTCGTTACCTCTACTTGCTCCTCGTGAGAAGGAACCCGAAAAGGCGTAGCTGCCGTGGATCCAGAGGTCGGTGTTCCAGGGTCCTGTCTGGAATCCGCGGCCCACGGTGGTGAGGCTCCCCGCCGGGACCGCTCGTGCCTGGATTTCGAGGGCAACCGTGTCGGCCAGCGATCCGTGGCTGACGATGACCTCGACCGGGCCGGGTTGGTAGCCGACGAACCGGGAATCCATGGGGAAGTCTCCCGTGTCGAATGGCTCGACCGACCATGAGAGGGCCATCGGATCGATGGGGTTGCCGTCAGCGTCGAACGCGTCGACCGTAAAGGATATCGGCTCACCCTGGCGGACGGTCCCCGGACTGCCGGAAAATTGGAGAGTGTTGGGAGGGCCGCTGGGGCCCGCGGCGTCACCGCATGCCGCAGCGATGATCAGGGAGCCGATGAGGGTGGTGTTCAGTGAGCGTCGCATGCCAATCCCTCGAGGCGCTTGCCGGATGCAGGCCCGATTCGGCCGGTCAGGTGGGAGACGATTCTGCGCTTCCTTATTACACCTTGGCCCGCGTCCAGCAAGGCTCGCCAAGAGTGCAGTGGGTTCGCGCCTTGCCCAGGTCTGGACACGATGGCACATTCCGTCCGTTCTCCGACCCACTTCCATCCACATTCTAGCCGGCCCCATCGCATGAGATCAACTTTCACGGCACTCGCACTTCTCCTGACGGGACCCGCTTTAGCGGCGCAGACGTTGGATCCTGTCGAGGAGGCGATCGTTCGCTACGTGGATGACCACACCGCTGAAGCCATCGGGTTTCTCGAGCGAGTAGTGAACATCAACAGTGGCACCATGAACCTGCCCGGGGTGCGCGAGGTGGGCCGGGCGTTCGCCGCCGAGTTCGCCGCCATCGGTTTCGAGACGCAATGGGTGTCTTTGCCTGAAGAGATGAACCGGGCCGGCCACTTCTTTGCCGAGCGGTCCGGCACATCGGGGAAGCGGCTGCTGCTGATTGGGCACCTGGACACGGTGTTCGAAAGCGACAGCCCGTTCCAGCAGTGGATGCGGTACGATTCGATCGCCGAAGGACCTGGAACCGAGGACATGAAGGGCGGCGATGTCGTGGTGCTGTATGCGCTCAAGGCTCTGCATGCCGCTGGTGCGCTCGACAATACCCAAATCATCGTGGCCTTTACCGGCGATGAGGAAGATACCGGCGACCCACTAGAAGTAACCAGGCGGCCGCTCATCGAAGCCGCTCAACGAAGCGACGTCGCCCTGGGCTTCGAAGGCGGCGTGGAGACGATGAACACGGCCACTATCGCCCGGCGAGGCTTCACCGGCTGGAAGTTGCACGTTACGGGCGTGCGGGGTCACTCCTCGCTCATCTTCAACGACCGCTTTGGCAGTGGAGCCATATTCGAGGCCGCCAGGATCCTCAACGCTTTTCATGAAGAACTGACCGGAGAGGAGTATCTCACCTTCGGGGCCGGCGTGATTCTCGGCGGGACGGATGTCGAGTTTGATTCCGAGATGTCGCGGGGTGGAGCCTTCGGAAAATCCAACGTGATACCACAAGAAGTGGTGGTGGCCGGAGATCTGAGGACGCTGACGACCGAACAGCGTGACCGCGCCAAGGAGAGGATGCGGGCGATCGTGACTCGGCACCTGCCGCAAACGGGTGCCACCATCGAGTTCCGCGACTCCTACCCGCCGATGGCCCCGACGGACGGCAACAGAGCGCTGTTCGATCGATTGGACCAGGTGAGCCAGGACTTGGGTTACGGTAGGATGGAAATGGTCGACCCCGGCCGGCGTGGGGCGGCTGACGTGTCGTTCGTGGCGCCGTACGTCGACGGTCTGGACGGGCTGGGGTTGTTGGGCGATGGAGGGCACACGACTGAGGAGATGGTGTTTCTCGAGTCGATGGAGGTCATGACGAAGAGGGCGGCGGTTTTGATCTATAGGTTGACGAGGAGTGAGTAGTCGGTAGTAAGGTAGGCGCAGGTCGCATCGGTCGTTCTTGGGTCTATGCCGGGTGCAGGGAGGGCGACGCATGCGTCGCCCCTACGTCGTCGGTACAGGCTGAAATCTGTCGTTTCTCGGGCCGGATGCTGTAGGGGCGACGCACGCGTCGCCCTTGCGCCGTAGGCTATTCATGACAATCCGGTGTCACCTGACGCCGCCACTACGGTGTTGCGTTCCAGGCTGGTCCATGCTCCTGGAAACTTCGACAATGCCACTTTCGAAGTGATACTATCAACCAGCTAATCCCTCAGGAGAGCAAATCATGTCGGTGCCCAGCGTATTTGTCCTGGCAATGGTGGCGGGGTCCTGGAGCTCCTCGCTGGCGGCTCAGGGACTGGACCCCCATCAGGCGTCGCAGGCCATTGATGACATTCATTATACAGTCACGTTCGATCGCGCCACCGCGGAGCGTGACGTCATCCACGTAGCCATGCGCTTCACGGTTCAATCGGACGAGCCGGTGGTGCTGTCGCTCCCGGCCTGGACGCCGGGGTCGTACGAACTCGACCATTTTGCCCGCTACGTGTCCGGGTTCCAGGCGTCCTCGAGCGGCCGTCCCCTCAAGGTCGACAAGCTCGATTTCGACACCTGGCGCCTCACGCTCGATACTGGGATGTCTTATGTGGCCGAGGACTTCGCGTTCTTCAATGGTACCAACCTGTTCCTCTACGCCCAGGGACAGCCGCTGGACGCGCCGGCCACGGTCACCATCGTCACCGAGCCGGAGTGGCTGGTGGCCACAGGGTTCCGGTCATCCGAAGAAAGGGTTTACACGGCGGCGGACTATCACGAGTTGGTCGACATGCCGACTTTCGTCGGAGCCTTCGATTTGGACAGCGCCATGGTTGATGGTGTCTGGTTCAGACTGGCGACCTATCCGGCCGGAGCCGTGGCCGGGGCGACCCGTGCGGAGATGTGGGATCAGGTGCAGCGCATGATGCCGCCTATGACGGCCGTTTTCGGAGAGATGCCCTGGGACGACTACACCATTCTTCTGGCGTTCGACGACGACTTTCCGGGTGGATCGGCGCTGGAACACTCGAACTCCCATTTGGGGATCTTCACCAGTCAGGCCATCGGGAACCCGGTACTGGCTTCGGTTCTGGCCCACGAAATCTTCCACGCGTGGAACGTGAAACGGCTCAGGCCCGTCGAACTCCATCCCTACGTGTACGACCGTCCCCAGCCTACCGACCAACTATGGGTGAGCGAGGGGATCACCGACTACTATGCGGACTTGGCGATGGTTCGTAGCGGTATCGTCGATGCGCAGGGCTTCTATCGGACAACGGCTGGGAAGGTGAATACGGTCGAATCGACGCCCCCGGTGTCGCTGGAAGACGCCTCAGTGTCGACCTGGACCGAGCCAACCGACGGCACGGCCTTCATTTATTACCCCAAGGGTTCTCTGGCGGGACTGCTGCTGGACATCCTGATCCGGGACGCTACCGACAACGCCCAGTCGCTCGACGACGTCATGATGGACCTCTACCGCCGCACCTACAAGAACGGCCGGGGTTTCAGCTACATCGACTTTTGGCAGGCGGTTGGCCGGGCTACCGGCAATAGGTCCTTCGCCGATTTCTACTCCATGTATATCGACGGCACCGAATCCTACCCCTGGGACGTCGTCCTGCCGCTCGCTGGGTTGCAACTGGAAGCCGACACCGTTCAGACGGCCCGGATCGGCATACAGACCGGGGAACAGGACACTACCGGTGCCAGGATCGTCGCAGTAACTCCCGGGTCTGCGGCGGCCGACGCCGGAGTTGAGCCTGATGACGTGCTACAGAGTGTAGGGGATGTCCAGATCCACGACCGTTCGTTCGGGGCGGAGTTCCGCCGTCGCTACGCGGACGATGCCGAGGGGTCCCCGCTGACGTTCGTCGTTCGTCGGGGGGAGGAAGTTCTGGAGCTCGAGGGTGAGCTGCGGTTCGTTGAACGGGTGGGTTATGAGATTGTGGAAATCCCGGATGCTGGTAGTAAGGCTGTGGCTATTAGAAAGGGAATAATTGGAGGGTAGTAGAAATTGGAAATTGGAAATTGGAGGTTGGTAATTTCCAATTTCCA
>JBDHMR010000351.1:0-2947 GCA_039656035.1 Gemmatimonadota bacterium | reverse complement strand
ATTCCTTCGAAAGCGATCTGGGCGACGGCTGGGAGGATCCCCAGGTACACGACGATCCTGAGCAGAAGCGGGAACAGGCTCTGCGGATGGGCGTCAACCTTTTTGCCTACGCGGTCGGGTACGGCGGATGAGTCCGCGCTCCACCAAGTCGGCGCTGGGATTGCTTGGCGCGCCGCTCAGGCAACTGCGGAGAGTGGCGTGGGCTGCAGCCGGAGCCGGCGCGGTGGTGCTCACATTCGGGGTTGCCGCCTGGTTGGCCCTGCTCGGCTGGTTCGACCCGCCTTACTGGGTGCTGGTGGCATGGGTTCTGGCCCTTGGCGGGACTATTGTCGGAGGCATAGTGGCATGGCGCCACCGTACCATGCTCTCGGACCGCGCCCTGGCGCACCATCTCGAAGGTCAGGCCCGGTGGCGGCCGGGCCAACTGCGGGCCCTGCTCGAGCCTGCAGCAGCCGGCACCAGCAAATCGCTTCTGGCGGCTGCGGATGAAATTGAAGCCCGCTCCCTCGTCCGTGACGGGTCCGAAGCCCTTCAGCCCATGCGCCGGCGACTCCGATATCGGGCAGCTGGCAGCGGCGTTCTCCTCGGCGTGGGTCTCTTGGCCTTGCTGACGGCGAATCCATTCGATGGCGGCGCCGCCGCTCTGTGGCATCCACGAGCGGCGTGGGAGGCTACCACCGCTCCAGTGCGCATTGATCTGGCGGAATCGGTCGTCAACCGCGGCGACTCGGTGGCGTTTCTGGTCGAGGCGGTCGGGCGTCGGCGCGCGACCCTATGGACCAGGTCGCCCGGTGAATCGTGGATGCCACGGCCGGTGGAACTGGATTCTCTGGGCCGGGGCAGAGTTGGCAGTGGGCCGCTGTTCACCGACGTCTTCGCCCGAGTGGTGGCGGGCCGTCGCGAATCAGACACCGTCTCGGTCCGCGTGCGGCTCCCGGCGTTTCTCGGCGCGCTTACCCTCACTGCCCGATACCCGGCGTACTTGGGGCTGCACGACGAACCGCTCCCGGTCACCGGAGATACGGTGCTCTTGCCCACGGGTACCAGGCTCGAAGTGCGCGGCGAAGCTACCACGGAACTCGATGACGTGAATTTGCTGGCCGGCGACCAGACCTATCCGATGGATGTCGACGGCCGCCGATTCTCAGGCATCATTCGGCCGGAAACCTCCGGCTCGTACCGATTGGATATAGCGACCGCGACCGGCGCGCCTCTGGCCGGTGACACGGTCGTCATCCCCATCCGCCTCGTGCCTGATCGTGCTCCCGAGGTGGCCATCCCGGTGCCTGGAAGGGACACGCTGGCGCCTTTGAGTTTGCGACTCCCCTTGGTCATCGACGTCCGCGACGACTACGGTCTTCGAGCCGTCCGCTTGCACGCCCGCCGGGTCAGTCGCATCGGCCTCGTTGACACGCTTCCAATCCAGCCGATACCAATCACGGGCAGCATTACCGACCGCGCGATTCTGACCCATCAATTCGATCTGAACGGCTACGGGCTGCTCCCAGGCGACACCGTCCGCTATTTCGTCGAGGCGGTGGACAATTCACCCGCTGCCCACGTCGGTCGTTCGAGAGAGTACCTCCTGCGGCTGCCGACGATGAGCGAAGTGCGCGCTGCCGCCCGCGCCGCGTCTGAAGCGGTCTCGAGCCGGCTTGACAGCCTGGCCGAAAAGAGTCGTAAACTCGAGCGACAGACTGAAGACCTTTCTCGTGAGCGGCAACGGAGTGATTCAGAGGCTGAGGGCCAGGGCGACGAAACGTTGTCATTCGAAGACGCAGAGCGCGCGGAAGCCGCCGCCGAGGCACAGCGAGAACTCATGAAGGAGGCGGAGGCGTTGCAGCAGGCCATGGAAGCTCTCCAGCAGAGTGCTCAGGCGGCAGGCCTCAACGATCCAGAGTGGCAGGCCCGGCTATCCGAGATTCGGGATCAACTCGACCGGGCATTGTCCCCCGAATTGCGGGCACGATTGGACGAGTTGCAGCGTGCCCTACAGGATCTCGACGCCGACAGAACACGAGAGGCGCTGGAAGATTTGGCCGAGGCGCAGCAGGAGTTGCGGGAGGCGATCGAACGGAGCCGGGAGCTGTTTCGCCGCGCCGCGCTCGAGGGCGACATGGCCAACCTGGCCGAAGAGGCGGCCGAACTGGCCAGCGACCAGGAACAGTGGATCGATCAGATGTCGCGGACCGATTCCGCCAGCGCAGCAGCACTAGAAAAACAACTCGCCGATCGGGCGGACAGTCTCGCGGCTGCACTGGAGAAACTTGGCCAGCAGCTACAGGCGGAGGCAATGCAACAGGCATTGCAGGACGCAGCGCAGCAGGCCGGGGAAGCGGCCGCGCAGATGCAGCAGGCGGCGGAGAATGCACAAGCGGGGAACATGAGCGAGGCACAGCAGCTAGGACAGCAGGCCCTGCAGCAATTGCAACCGTTGGGCGATCAGCTGCAACAGCAGCGAGATAAATTGCAGGAGCAGTGGCGCCAGGAAGTGGTTGAGGCTCTGGATCTCGGCCTCGCCGAGACGAGCCGATTGTTGGAGCGGCAAGTCTTGGTGGAACGATCGGCCCGCTCCGGCGCGTCTCCCGAGAGGCAACGCGCCGAACAGGGAGCCGTGGAGGAAGGCGTCGAGACACTCATGGAGCGAATGGAGGAACTTGCGGGTCGGAACGCGCTCGTTTCTCCCGAAATCGCCACGGCCCTCTCCGCCGCCAAGGAACACATGCGGCAGTCGCGAGAAGCGCTGTCCACCGCGGCTGCCAACGAGCGTGAAGCGGCCGACCGGGCGGGACAGGGAGCCGACGCACTCAATGTGGCCGCCTACATGATGCTGCGCGCACGGGGCGACGTGTCGGGGTCTGGCTCCGGCTCGGGCATGAGCGAAGCGATGGAGCGCATGAGCCAGTTGGCGCAGCAACAAGGACAACTCAGCCAACAGGCCGGCTCA
>JBDHMR010000350.1:0-2955 GCA_039656035.1 Gemmatimonadota bacterium | reverse complement strand
CAGCGAGCCTGCGCCAGCAGTACATGTTCGACGGCATCTGCCCAGCCGCCACGATCACCGCCTGACCGGCCTCCATGGGCAGGTTTCGTGCTGCGGCGGTGAGACCGTAAGACGCGGACGGCACCACCGCCACGCGTGTCGCATCTTCAGCCTGGATCAACTTGGCAAACAGGCCCCTGACCCGGTTCACCTCGTCAAAGAAGTCAGCCGGCCGGATGTCGGCCGGATTACGCTTCTGGCGAATACCCTCCACGCCGGCGTTTTCCACGCTGCGCATGAGTGGCGACATAAAAGCGCAATTGACGTAGTGCGCGTCCGCGGGAAGCTGGAAAGCGTCCCGTTGGCAATGCAGCATGGCGCCTCTTTACGGTGTCAGGTCTGAAGCCGGTAGCCGGCCTTGCGTACCGTAAGAATGTATTGGGGTTGACCCGGATTGTCTTCCAGCTTGCGGCGCAATTCCGCGATGTGGGTATCCACGGTCCGGCTGGAGACGTCTGCCTGATAGGACCATACCGAGTTCATGAGATCGAACCGCGTGACCACGGCGCCGTCCTTTTGCAGCAGCGCAAGCAGCAGGTCGTACTCTTTGGGTGCGAGCGGCACATCTCTACCTCCCCGGGTGACCGATCGTGACGCCATGTCGACTTCCACCGACCCGAAGCTCATGACAGCCGCGTCCGGGCCGTCATCCCTGGTCGAGCGTCGAAGCAGCGCCTCCACCCGCGCCAGCAACTCCAGCACGCCGAACGGCTTGGTCACGTAGTCATCGGCGCCGAGTCTCAATCCACGCACCTTGTCAGCCTCTTCACCCCGAGCCGTAAGGATGAGGATGGGCCAGTCACATCCATCCTGCCGCAGAGAGCGCAACACCCTGAACCCGTCCATCTCCGGAAGCATCAGGTCGAGAATCATGAGATCGGGTTGCTCCTTCTTGGCCGTGGCCAACCCGGTACTCCCATTGGTCTCGACCAGAACGCGGTACCCTTCGATCTCCAGGTTGTTGCGCAACCCATAAGCCAGATCGGTGTTGTCCTCGACCACCAGTACCGTCTGCGTCACTCGGCCACCGCCGGGTGGTTCAACGGCGTCCTCTTGGGTTCGGACATGTCGGCGGCAGTATCCGCGACCGCGTCGTTCCGCGGCCAAGCGATCACGAACCGGGCGCCACCGGTGTCGCGGTTCTCAACCCATACCTCGGCATCTTGCAGGGCAGCAAGTTCCTGTACGATCGCCAGCCCTATGCCAGTCCCGGCGATGGCACTCGCATGATGGCGTTCAGCCCGCCAGAACCGTTGCCAGATGTTCGACCGGTGAGAAGAAGGAACCCCGGGACCCTGGTCTTCCACTGTAACACGGCCACACCCGTCCACGGTGGTAACGGTTACCCGCACCTCCTGCCCGACCGGTCCGTACTTGATGGCGTTGTCCAACAGATTCAACAGCATCTGGCGAACCGCGTCCACGTCGACCGCGGCCATGACGCCGGGAAGCGCCTCCAGCACCACTTCACACTGCCGCGCCGCAGCGAGTGGGCGAAACGTGGCGACGGTCTCGCTCACAACCTCACTGAGGTCGGCCACGTGCGTCTCCACCCGCTGCGCCCGCCGTTCACCACGTGAAAAGTACAGGAGGTTTTCTACCAGGTGCGTAAGGCGCCGCGCCTCGTGATCGATGATAGCCAACGACCGGTCCCGTTCGTCTTCGTTTCGCACTCGTCCCAACTTCAGCGTTTCGGCAAACATCCGAATCTGCGCCAGCGGCGTCCGAAGTTCGTGAGATACACCGGAAACGAAGTCGCTCCGCAGACGCGCCACGGTCTGCTCCCGTCGCCACAGCATCATGGCCGCCGCGATCATCGCGGCGCACAACACGAACAGCGCAATCAGCAACGGCAGCCGCCTGAGCGGCGATCCGCCGATGATCAAGGACTCCGTCAAATCGGGATCGAGAGCCACCGTCGCCGTCATGCCACCGAGGTAGGGCGCCACTGAAGCCGACGCGGTGTATGGCGAGGCGTAGTAGCGGGGCGAGCGATAAATTGCCTCCCCATCCGGTCCCGTGACCAGTGCCGCAGTCGTGGAGTCGGCGGCACGACCTCGCGTCAACGCGTCCGGCAGAACCGGGCCACGGTTGTAGGCGTCCGCAACGGCACCGGCCACAGCTTCCCGATCAGACACGAACCCCACCACACCCATCGGCCGCTCACCATCCTGAACCGTGGCATAGATCACCACGAGACCACCCTTCCCGGCAGGACCGAAGAGCGTACGGAAGCGCCATTCCTCGTCGGCCGTCGCGGCCAGGTCGGCAAGGACGGTGTCCGCTACCCAGTCACGCATCCCGGGGTCCAGCGTGCCTTCGACCCGTAGTCCGTCGGTCCCATCCGATCCGGCAAGATCGATACTGAAGAAAGCAGAGACCAGCGCCAAGGGCTGGCGAAGCCGTGAGCGCTCTGCCGCATCGACCAGCGTCGGAAGCGGCGCGCGCGGTTCGCTCACCGACTGACCCAGATAGCTCAGGAGTGGAGTGGCGCCATAGTAGTCGAGCTGCTGCGTCACCCTGGCCGACAACTCCTCGACTGCCAACTCGGCGTAGTCCTGCAGGATGCTCCCCGCAGTTTCCTGATGGTACTCCTCGGCCCGGTATGCCTGGAACGCCAGAACTCCCGTGAGCAGCAGCGCTACCACGAGGAGGAGTACCATGAAGGAGGAGCGGAAGCGACCAGTCATCGTATCAGCGTCCGGAAGAATTCATTACTACCAAGCTAGGGCCGGGCCCCTCCCCCGCCTACCCATCCGCCGGGTTCCTGACAAACCGCTGACAGACTCTACCGCGGCCTTTCGGGAGATGTCTAGGCAAGACCTTCGGGACTCTGCCAGCATGTTTTCCCGGCAATAACAGTCAGGCGGCAGGCGTTTGGTCGATAGAGATAGAGCCAGTCGTTGACGTCGGCGG
>JBDHMR010000349.1:0-2960 GCA_039656035.1 Gemmatimonadota bacterium | reverse complement strand
CTCTGATGACATGTGTAGACCTTGGACAAGTGCGTTGTGCGTTGTGCGTTGTGACTGCCCCCGCCGCCCTCGCTGCCCCCACTGCCCCCGCTTTTTAGAGCGGCCTAAGTTTAGCCAACACGTCCGCCACCACTCTGGCCGGTACTCGGCCGACGATCTCTGCCTTCCGCGCCAACCAGTCCGTGCTGCGAAGATGGTCGGCCAGTACCACACCTTCAACCCGGCCCTCGGGCAGCGGCACTTCGAAGGGATACCCCTTGGCCCGGGAACTGACGGCGCACATTAGGGCCAGGCCCGATCGGCGATTGTACCGCTCGGGGGAAACCACCAGCGCCGGCCTCCGTTCACAGTGAGCGTCTTCACCACGGTGGATGTCGATCAGCACCAGATCACCCCGGTCAGGCGCTACCACACCTCATTCCCTACCGGGCGGCCCCAGTCGGTCTCATCGTGTTGGTTGTCGCTGGTGATGCGGTCGACCAACTCGCCCAGACGATAGTTCTTGCCGACCGGCGTGATGACGATGCGGCCGCCTTCCAAGGTGATCTCGACCCAGTCTCCATCCGCCAGTCCCGCATCGGCGGTAAACGCCTTGGGGATTCTGACGCCGAGACTATTGCCCCATTTGGCAATTCGTGTCCGCATGGCCGGTCGATTCGAAAAAGTGTTGGCGCCACGAGGGCTCTGTATGATGTATATACTACGTATATACGGAACGCGCCAGGGGCCCGGTTAAGGGCGGCGCCTGGGGGGACAATCGATGGGGTAGGGCCACGCGCCTTGGTGAGAAAACCCCCTACGCCGTAGGGGCGACGCATGCGTCGCCCTACCAATTCATCGGTGCGGACCTGGCCCACGGCGCTCGCAATGCCTAGTTGAAATAAATATATCTAATTATTAGATTATATTACGATGACACTCGGACAATTCGCCTACGCCCTCGGGGCCCCCACCAAGTGGGTACAAAACACCTGGGCCATTCTGGGTCTGGACCCGGTCTATGGCGAGGCCGAGCTGTGGCGGTTGGCACTGGTGCGTCTCCTCGAACGGGCCATTCAGGTACCGCTCAAACAGGCGTATGCCATGGCCAAGGAGGCCTTACCCCTTGCGGCTATGGGAGACGAATCTGAATTGCGTTTGGTAGAAGAAGGGCCACTCGACGTGTCGGTCAACTGGGCCCGGTTCTCCAGCACGGTCCTGGCCGGCTTGTCCCGAGCGCGCACCCAGTACCAGGAGCGACCCCGCGGGCGACCACGCAAAGAACAACTGCACGGCATCGCCGCAGCTCAGGCCCGGGGAATCGACGTCGGCTTGTTGCGGGCCTCGCTCCGACGGTCACCGGCCGATCGGCTTCGATCCCTGGATGAAGATTTGGCCTTCGTACAGAACCTGAGGGTGGCACGTTGAGTTTGCTCTCGATGATCACCGGCCTGTGTGACAGCGGCGTCGACTTCGTGGTCATCGGAGGCGTCGCGGCCCGCGCCCACGGTTCGGCACGGATCACCGAAGACCTCGACGTGTGCTATGACCCCTCCCCGGATAACCGTCGCCGGCTGGCGTCACTACTCCAGCGGTGGCACGGCTATCCCCGTGAGGTCGAAGAAGGTCTGCCGTTCATTATGGACGCCAGGACGCTCGCCATCTCACCCATCCTGACACTGACCACCGACGAGGGCGCTCTCGACTTGTTCGACTCCGTGGCCGGAATAGGGAACTATCAAGACGTGGTGAAGCAATCGGTTTCAGTGGATGGGGGAGAAGTACGGTTCCTCGCCCTGGGGCTCCCCGGCTTGATCGACTCCAAGCGGGCAGCGGGGCGGACGAGGGATCTAGCGCAAATTCCGGAGTTGGAGGCGTTGCTGGAACTAACCAAGCCGGGGCCGCAGGGCGGCGGTGAGTAGTCAGGTGTGCTCTCCCCGGATCCACGATGTAAGCATCACCCGCGAGTACATGACAACTCAACAATCAACACTCACCAATCACCTATGGGGTTTTCTCTTTCGATTAGCCTCCCGCCCCTTGCCCGGCGTAGGATCTTCTACCAACCCATAGATCTCCCGCCCCTCATGACCTTCGGGCAGATACTCAGTTATGGGCATTCCATCCGGCGCCACGAACAACAGGCAGTGACAATACTTCCACTGCTTCATCTCGTCACAGGCACAAATCCACTCGCGGCTGCGCTCGACTTCGGCCTGTTTGTCAGGGTAGAAGTTGCAGGGACACAGTGGCCGGCCTAACTCGTCGAGGTGCACGGCTAGGCCGGTCACCACTGCGTCGACAACTGCGGCATTGGGATGCGGCGAGGTACCGGTCTTGGCCCAGTACTTCTGGACGTAGGTGCGCATGCGGGCGAGGCTGCGCTCGGTTGGATTGACCGGCCCCCGATCAGACATCCCACTCCCCTTGCCGTCAGCTGTCAGTTATCGGCGGTCGGCAACAACCGCTGGCAGCGGACCGCCGATAGCCGACAGCGTTCGGTTGACCGCTCGACGGTCAACCGAACTTCAGCCCCTGCGCCAACGGCAGTTCCGTACTCCAGTTGATGGTATTCGTCTGTCTCCGCATGTACACCTTCCACGAATCCGATCCTGATTCACGGCCACCGCCGGTTTCCTTCTCACCACCGAATGCACCGCCGATTTCCGCGCCACTGGTGCCGATGTTGACGTTGGCTATGCCGCAGTCGCTCCCGCGATGGGACAGGAAGTACTCGGCCTCCCGCATGTGCTCGGTGAAGATGGCCGACGACAGTCCCTGCGGCACTCCGTTGTGCAGCGCCATCGCCTCATCCATTTCGGCGACCGCGTCTCGTCCGGTCGACTCGGCCTTGCCGTATCCGATGATGTACAGAATCGGTGCGAAGGTCTCTTCCTGCACGATGGCGAATTCGTTGCCCGCCGCCGCGATGCACGGCTTGACGTAGTGCCCGCCTGGATACTCGGCACCGTCGAGCGTTT
>JBDHMR010000348.1:0-2967 GCA_039656035.1 Gemmatimonadota bacterium | reverse complement strand
TTGACGCCCAAGACGCGCGTGGCGGCAAGGGCGAGGATGATCCCCAACGGGAGGGTGGCGACCGCCACCAGCGCGCTCCGAAAGTGAAACAGAAACAGGGCGCTTACCAGGGCGACGATGATCGATTCCTCGATGAGCGTTCGGACCAACGTGCCCACGGCACGACGGATGAGTTCCGAACGATCGTACGTAGGCACGATCGTCACGCCTGGCGGGAGGCCAGCCGACAGTTCCTCGAGCTTGTCCTTGACCGCGTTGATGACCTGGAGGGCGTTCTCCCCCTGGCGCATGATGACGACGCCTCCGACGGCCTCTCCCTCACCATTCAGCTCCGTCACACCCAGACGCAGGTCGGGACCGATGGTGACATCGGCCACGTCCTCCACCCGCACCGGTACTCCCCGGTCGGTCGCGGTGATGGCCAGCGATGAGATGTCGGACACTCCCCGCAGATAGCCCCGGCCGCGAACCATGTATTCGCCGGCCGCCACCTCTACGGTGCGGGCGCCGACGTCTCGATTGGATGAACGGATGACGCGGACCACTTCTTCAGCGGTAACTCCAAATGCCAGCAGCCTGGTGGGATTCAACAACACCTGATATTGCTTGACGTAGCCGCCGACGCTGGCCACTTCCGCTACCCCCGGCACACCCTGCAGGCCGAAGCGCAGGTACCAGTCCTGGATCGACCGCAGTTCATCGGGGCGATAGCCCGCGCCCTGCACAGCGTACTGGAAGACCCAACCGACACCGGTTGCGTCGGGTCCCAACCGGGGGCGCACGCGATCCGGCAGGTCGGCCGCCGCACCGTTCAGGAACTCCAACACTCGGCTGCGGGCCCAATAGAGGTCGGTCCCTTCATCGAACAGGACGTAGACGAAGGACAGGCCGAACATCGACTGCCCCCGGACCACACGGGCACGGGGAACTGTGAGGAGGGCAGTAACCAGGGGATAGGTGATCTGGTCTTCGACCACCTGAGGTGCTTGCCCCGGAAATTCGGTAAACACGATGACCTGCGGATCGCTCAGATCCGGGATGGCGTCGATGGGCAGCGTGCGCAAGAGAAACACTCCACCGATCAGGATTACCACCGCGACGATGGCGACCAGGCCGCGCCATTTGACGCTGAGTTCGACGATGCCGGCAATCATGGCCGACCTCCCCCGGTCGCCGTGTCCGGCATGACCATGTCACCCATATTCGGTTCCCCCTCCATGTCCATCTCACCCATGTCCATGCCACCCATGTCCAGGCCCATGCCCATGTTGAGCATGAGGCCCTGCATCGCGGCGGCCAGGCTAGACTCCGAATCGAAGAGGAAAGTGGCGGATGCGACCAGGGTGTCTCCCACAGCCACCCCCGACAGGATCGTCAAAGTACTGTCCCCGCGAGACCCGACCTCCACCGGGATCGGTATGATGCCACCATCGCGGAAGACGAAAGCGAGGTTTTGTTCACCGGTGGGAAGCACCGCCGTCAAGGGTACCGTCACCCCAGGGACACCGCGCACCCGGAGCGTTACGGTGGCATACATCATAGGCTTCAGTCGATAGTCGGGATTGGGAATCTCGATCCTCATGCGGACGGTACGCGTGCGGCGGTCGAGTACCGGCTGCACGAACGTCACCTGACCGTGGAACACCTCTCCCGGAAACGCGTCCAGCCGAACTTCGGCACGCTGCCCGACGGCAACGAATTGAAGATCCCGTTCGAAAATGGCGGGTTCAACCCACACCGTTGACAGGTCAGCGATCCGAAACAGCCAGTCGCCGGAGCGCACCATCTGGCCTTCGATGACCGATTTCTCCAGCACGTGACCGGTGTAGGGGGAGTGTATGGGGAGTCGGCGCCGCGGCCGGCCGCTGGCCTCGATTGCCGCAACGGTACTCGAGTCTATGTTCCACAACTCGAGGCGCCGCCTGGCGGCTACCACCAGTGCATCGTTCCCACTACCTGGTGCCAGCCGTTTTGCCAGCAACAGTTCCTCCTGGGCCGCCACTACCGCGGGCGCGTAGATCTCGAAGAGCGGTTCCCCGGCTCGCACCAACCGACCGGTTTCGTTGAGCAGCAATCGCTCGACCCAGCCGTCGACTCGGGCATTGACTTCGCTCAGCAGCCGCTCGTCAGGTACCACCTCGGCGAAGGCGCGGATGGTCCGTTCTGGAGCGGCACGAGTGGCGACGGCGATGGTCACGCCTGCGAGCTGCGCTTGGCCGGAGGTGATCTCGAGAGGACCGCCATCCGACATCGCCATACCCATGTCTGTGCTTTGCGAGGGTGACCCGGCGACCGTGACCGTCTCGGACTCCGGGTCCTGGGACGGGGTGGCCCGGCATGCGAGGGCCACCATGAGCAACGTCGCGTATCGATGTGACCAGGTCATTGGTACCACTCCTCTCCCAAAGCTGCCGCAAGTCGAGCTCGGGCCGCTCCGTAGTCGGCCAGCAGTCGTGCCTGGGACAACCAGGCGCGATACAGGTCGTCCGCCGCATCGAGCACGGTAGTGAATTCGACTCCGCCAACCTGGTACTGGGCCAGAGCAGACCCGTTTGCGGCCGCCGCCAGTGGAACGATCTCGTGGGCCAGCAACTCCAATCGTTCCTGCAACGCCCGAATGGTCGCCGTCTGGGTCTTCAGGTCTCCCGTCAATCGTGCCCGCACGTCGTCCAGTCGCTGCCGAGCTGCTGTCAGGTCCAGTTCGGCCGCCTGGGCGGCGGGCCGCTGTTTTCGTCCGGCCCACAAGGGAATGGAGACGCCCAGCAGGGCCGTGGCGAACGATTCCCGGCCACCGAAGCGAAAACCGTTCTGCAGGGTGACGGTAAAATCAGGACGGGCGGCTATCGAGAACGCATGCGACACCGCCATGCGTCTTCGCACATTGGCGGCCTGTACCTGCAAGTGAGGATTCGCCTGTACCAACAGCTGGATCAATAGCGAATCCGCCGGGAGGGTATCGGTCTCTAA
>JBDHMR010000347.1:0-2977 GCA_039656035.1 Gemmatimonadota bacterium | reverse complement strand
GAGCGCTCGCGGCCGTAGATCTCGTCGTGCTGGTCCATGCTCCCACCTCCAGATCGTCGACCGGGATCCCGGCACGAGTCACTACAATCTAATCCCCATCAGAAGGGGGTGGCGACCACCCAATTGCACCATTGTGTACTAAGCCATTATATTGCCGTGCTTGCAGTTGGACGATACGTTCACATTTGGAACAAAGGAAGGTGCATGGCCAAGAACACCCATCAGGGACAACCAAACTCGTTCGACCAGGCTCGGGACGAACTGTTCAGTCACATTCTCAGATGTGGCGTCCTGGAAGCCGAGCTCGAGCACCAGAAGGACTGGCTGGACGATACCATGCAATATCTCGCCGACCGCTACCTCGACCTGTCGAACGAGAACCTGGCCGACGTCAGGGTGCTGGGAGAACGCTACTGCCAACCGGTGGTGAACAAGGCGCAGGCGGAATCCGTCACCGCCTGACTTGATCGATTCGCTGCCGCCCCCTTCGGGGCGGTTTTGCTTGGGGCGTCTCCACCCTGCGGTTGCAGCCGGGCTCAGTGCCAGCGGTAGCCCACCGCCATCCGGAACCCGCCCCCAAACCCTACCTCCGCCGTCCACCCACCGCCTCCGCCGGGTGACGTTTCGATGCCCAACAGCACCACCATATATCCTTGCGTACTCGCCCCACCAGCCAGCGCCAATCCCCCTCCACCATAAACCCCAAGTGAGCGAGAGTTGGGATGCAGGTGGAAGTGAGCCAACCCCTCGAGCCGCCAGGCAAAATCCCCGCCCTGCACCCCTAGCGCCGCGGTTCCCACCAGCCGTACCCGGCGCTCCACCCTGATCCCGGCAGTAGGACCTGCCACCACTGCCACCGGATCGTCCGCGATGGCGATCAGTTGCAAGCCAATCTCATGCGCCCGTTGTCCCGCCACCACTGACGGAACTGCCAGCAGCACTCCAGCCAGGGTCACGCTACCCCAGATTGAGGTCATAGGTAATCGGGGCGTCCAGTTTCAATGTGTGGGTTACCGAGCAGTACTTCTCCAGCGACAGGTCAATACTCCGGCGTGCCTTGGCTTCGTCCAGGTTCTTGCCCGCCAGATGAAAATCCATGTGGATGGTCAGGTAGCGCTTGGGATAGGTTTCGTTACGGAGCCCCTGGACCTCCATGCGGAACGTCGTCAACTCGACGTCCATCTTGGGCAGCATGGTGACGATGTCGGCGCCGGCACATCCGGCAAGCGCCATCAGCAACTGCAGCATCGGACCGGGGGCCATGTCGTTGGTGCCGTCGACAACGGCCACCGGCCCATCTGGAGCGCCGCCTTCGAACACCATGTCGTGCCGCCAGTTCATGACGATGTGTTTGGTTTCCTGTGCCATGTTGTTCCTCACCAAGTCGATTGCTAACTCGAAGCCGCCCCCTCTGCCACCCGTCCCCTTACCACGCCTTCAGCACACCGGCCCCCGGTGAACGCCCTTCGGCTCACCGCAGCCACGTCGTCGACCGTTACCGAGCGATACCGGCGCCACGGCTCCACCAGATCCGCCAATCCGTCGCCGGCAAACCAGGCGTCCAATATCTCGTCCATGATGGCCGAACTCGACTGCCGAGCGATTTCCTGTTGGCCGGCCAGGTAATTGACTGCTCGCGACAATTCGTCCGCCGATACGGGCTCCTCGGCGAAACGCTGGAGTTCCCTGTGCAGACTGTCCCGGGCCTCTTGCTCTCGCCCGGGAGACGTCGCCAGGTACGCCAGCAACGCACCGGCCCGGTGTCGTTGCCACGACGATGCCACCACTGTGTAGGCCAGCGACTGCTGTGACCGCAGAATCTCGAACAACCTGCCGCCCAGACCGCCCGCCACCGCGGCCCACACTTCCGCCGCGGACCGCGCGTGGTCCTGGCGGCTCGGCCCGGGGAAGACCATAGCCAGCGCCGTTTGAGCTTTGTCGCGCTGCTCCGTTCGTAACACTCCCGATGTGTCGACGGCCTGGAGTGCCAATTCCGTCCCAGTGCTTGCCTTCGCTGCTGGATAATCCTGGAACACCGCGGCGATCCGGTCAGCCAATTCCTGCGGCTCTGCATCCCCCACGGCAACTACGGTGAGCCGTGTGCCATCGATCAATCGCCGGAATTCGTCTCGCGCCCGATCGGCATCGAGCCCCGCGAGCGATTCCGGTAGTCCCCCTGCCGGCACACCATACCCCGTGTCATGAAACGCCGCGCCAAGAGCCAGTTGGAATGGATAGCCGAACATGTCGTCGGTCCGGCGCCGGGCTTCTTCGATCATCACCGCCCGTTCACGATCCACTTCTTCGGTGGCAAATGAAGGGTCTTCCAACAACCGACGCATCAGGGTAGCGGCCGCGGGCGCCTCGTCTGCCAGCACGGTACACCGGAACCCGAAGCGCTCGACGCCGACGTAAGCACCCACGGCTCCGCCCCTGCGCTCGAACGCGGCCGCCACACTTCCCGCTCCGTACTGCCCGACGCCGCGAATGGCGCTGCGCGCTGCGAGAGCTCCCAAACCTGAGGTATCCAGCGTCTCACCGGAAACGCGCAGGCCGTACACGCCCAAGGTGATGGTAGGCACGTCCCGTTTGGGCCTCACAATGACATCGACTCCGTCAAGTGACACCAGGTGCACGGCGTCATCGCCTTCCAAGGGCACGTGAATGGCCTGCGGAGCCTCCACCGGAATATCCGGAAGGGCCGCCAACGGCGTACCGGCCCTATGGACCAACCTGGTCGCCACATCATCCACCGCCAAGTCGGTCCCTTGCTCCTCGGGGAGGTAGTTCACCGCTGATACTGATTGGGGATCGATCCATCGCTGAGCGGCCGCGCGAATCTCTTCGGCAGTGGTCTCCTGAAGGAGTTGATATTCTTCGTCCAACACCTGGACGTCCCGCAGTGCTTCCGCCGCCGCCAGTGCGGATGCACGCCCATCCGTCGGCTCGAACCCACGTGCCCACCGCGTGAGCAGCA
>JBDHMR010000346.1:0-2979 GCA_039656035.1 Gemmatimonadota bacterium | reverse complement strand
TGGAGAGCCGCATAGCGGTGCGAGGCAGGTTGCGCACCTCGGCCCTTCCTTCCGGTACCCTGGGACCGTTGGCGTTGATCGTTCAAGAGTGGGAGCCATTTTCGGCCACGGGCCCCATTCGGGTAGTAGCACCGATGGAAGCCGAATGGATCATCGAGCAACTGTCACTCAGGGAGATTCCCTTTCCTCGTGAAATGGTCCAGTGGTTGGTGAGCACCGTCTTGGGGGGTAATGCGGAAAGCGGATTTCCGGTGCAGATTCCAGAAGGCATTGGTGGCGCCGCAGTGCACCCCCACGGAGTCGTCCTATATAGGAACGGGCCATGACCGCACACCGCGTGTTGATAGTCGACGACGAACCGGGCATCCGGGATGCGTTGAGGCAGGTATTGGAGTACGAAGGTTACGAAGTGGCGACAGCCGCGTCGGGCGGTGAGGCGCTCACCCTGTACGAAGACCTGCAGCCCCACGTTGTGTTTCTCGATGTGAAGATGGCCGGGCTCGACGGATTGGAGACGCTGTCCCGCATCAAGCAAGTCGACCCCGGCGCCGTGGTGGTCATGATTTCCGGGCACGGTACCGTGGCAACGGCGGTGGAGGCGACTCAGCGCGGGGCGTTCGACTTCCTCGAGAAGCCGCTGGCAACCGACCGGACGCTGTTGACGGTGCGCAATGCGTTACAACAACAAACTCTGTCGGACGAGAATCAGCGACTCCGCGCCGTAATCGATGACGCCCACACCATCGTGGGTCACAGTGTGGCGCTCAAGGCAGTCGAGAGAGTGACCGCCAAGGTGGGACCCACCTCCGCCCGCGTCTTGATTCTGGGCGAGAACGGGACCGGCAAGGAGCTGGTGGCCCGGGCCATCCACCGGTTGTCCAATCGCGCCGACCTGCCGATGGTGGAGGTAAACTGCGCCGCCATTCCGGCCGAATTGATCGAGAGCGAGTTGTTCGGCCATGTGAAAGGATCGTTCACCGGGGCCTTCGCCGACCGCACCGGCAAATTCGAATTGGCCAGCGGCGGCACGTTGTTCCTCGACGAAATCGGCGACATGGCTCTTTCGGCCCAGGCAAAGGTGTTGAGAGCGTTGCAGGAAGGCGTCATCACCCGCATCGGTGACGGCAAACCGATCGAGGTCGATGTTCGCGTCATCGCTGCAACGAACAAGAACCTCGAGGAGGAGATCGCCGCCGGTAGATTCAGAGAGGATCTACTCTATCGACTGAACGTGGTGGAAATTTCGGTCCCGCCTCTGCGCGACCGCCGGGAAGACATCCCCGAACTGGTGGCGCACTTCAGCGCCCAGTTGGCGGCGGCAGGCCTGGCGCTCAAACCATTTACCGAAGACGCAATGCGGGTCCTGGCGAGCCGTCCATGGCCCGGCAATGTTCGCGAACTGCGGAACGCCGTGGAGCGCACCATGATCCTGTCGAGCGGAAAGTCGGTCACCGCCGGTGACCTGCAACAACTCCTGGGTGGTGCCGGATCACAGGATCAGACGTCCGGCGACCTGTTCGGTGGACCCCGCACATTCGAGTCGTTCAAACAGGAAGCCGAGAAGCGGTTCCTCATTACCAAACTGCGCGAGCACCAGTGGAATGTCTCCGAAACCGCGCGAGCTTTGCAGATGCCTCGCTCGAACCTCTACAAGAAAATCGAACGCTATGGCCTTACCCGGGAGTCGACGTGAGCGGCAACATGGACGATATCGATAAGCAGATGGCCGCGATCGACAAGGCCATGTCAGACATGCCGGCTACCCCCGAGGCGCCTGCCGTTCCGGCCCGTACCAAGCGGATAACGCCGGCCACACTGCCCGAGGGCGGTAGGCGCGAGGTCGTCGGAGTGTGGGCTCGGCTGGTGCTGGTGAGCATGTTGGCGGTTGGATTGACGGTGTGGCCGTACACGTACACCTGCGGATTCGGACTTGCCGCCTACCTGGCCGCGCTCGGCGTCACCGTCGGGACCGGCGCGTGGACGGCCGTGTCGACGTGGCGGTTGCGTCTTGGTGTGCCCCACGTGTTGGCGTTGTTGGTAACTCTCGCGGGGCTGGGACTCATGGCAAACGAAATTGCCAGCCGCATCGGGTACGCCGCCGCGGGACAGACTTGGTTCTGTCCCTGAGAGCGATGAGGCGCCGCACGGCCGGCTCCCTTGTGTTCCTGGGTTGCCTTGGATAAGGTTCATCCACGCATGACTGACGCGGGGACAATGGTCCGCTGTTCACCAGTACCATCGACATCACAACACGAACGATCTGACACATCGTCCCGATCACACGGGTGGCACCAACCGTTGTGGCCGGCAGCATTGTGTTGGTCGCGTCTCGAATACTCGTCAACTATCATGAACGCTCGAGCCGTCGCTCGGAACGCGTTCTTCGGTTCTTCGGTGTAGAGGGCTCGGTATGCGTCCCATGCAGGTCAGTGCCGGTAAACGGGCACCCATGTTCGATGAAGGCTCCCTGGATCAGTATCTCAGGGACATCAGCAAGTACCCCCTGATCAACAAAGCGGAAGAAGTCAGACTGGCCCAGGGCATCCACGTGGGGGACGAAGAGTGCCTCGACAAGATGGTGCGCAGTAATCTCCGGTTCGTGGTGTCCGTGGCCAAGAAGTACCAGAATCAGGGCGTTTCCCTCGCGGATCTGATCAACGAGGGCAACCTCGGCCTCATTCGGGCCGCTCACAAGTTCGACGAGACCAAGAACATCAAGTTCATCTCGTACGCGGTCTGGTGGATCCGGCAAGCCATCCTCCAGGCCCTGGCCGAGCAGAGCCGTATCGTGCGGGTGCCGCTCAACCGCGCCGGTACCCTCCACCGTATTGGCCGGCGAACGGCGGCTCTGCTCCAGGAACTCGGACGCCAGCCCACGCCCAAGGAAATCGCCGAGGGTCTCGACATATCCATAGAAGAGGTGCAGAAGACCCTGTCCATTTCCCAGGCCCATCTGTCGCTCGATGCTCCGATGACGCC
>JBDHMR010000345.1:0-5693 GCA_039656035.1 Gemmatimonadota bacterium | reverse complement strand
TGGGGCACGCCACTTACGGCCAGTACGCCGATGGGCGGGGCGTGAATGCGCTCGACCTTCTGGGCGGTGAAGATTGCGGAGGATTTCTGCCATACCTCTCGACCCGAGTCGAGATCCGCAAGACGCAGCGCTATGAGAAGTTGGCCAAGACCGAGGGGAATCCTCGCCAGCTGGGCCGGGGCATAGCGGAGTCCATGCCATTTGCCGCGGCGGTAGAAGGCAAGACGCCGGCCGAGGTTCACGGCGGGCACCACGAGGTGAACACCGAACTGGAACATGAGGCCATCGTGGGCTGGGCCGAGGCGCAGCGGTTGCAGAGCCTAAAGGGCGACTACGCCGGCGAGAACCCCAACTGGGGCATGGTGGTGGACCTGTCACGCTGTACCGGGTGTTCGGCCTGCGTCACCGCCTGTTACGCTGAGAACAACATTCCTACGGTCGGTGAGCGTGAAGTGGTGCGTGGTCGTGAGATGAGTTGGATGCGCATCGAGCGGTACTTCGAGGGTGGGGAAGACGGCGAACCGTTCTCGACCCGAGTGGTGCCGATGATGTGCCAGCATTGTGACAGCGCCCCGTGCGAATCTGTCTGCCCGGTGTTCGCGGCCTATCACACGCCGGACGGACTCAACGCCCAGGTATACAACCGGTGCGTCGGAACACGCTACTGCGCCAACAACTGTCCCTACAAGGTCCGTTACTACAACTGGTTCGCCTACGCGAAACTCGGCTTCGAGGATCCGCTGCAGCTGCAGCTCAATCCCGACGTGACGGTCCGTGCGCGGGGCATCATGGAGAAGTGCACCTTCTGCATCCAGCGCATTCGCGGGGCGCAGAACACGGCGCGGATGGAAGATCGCCAGCTGAACGACGGCGAGGTGGTAACGGCTTGTGCCCAGGCGTGCCCGTCGGGCGCCATCGTGTTCGGCGACATGAACGACCCGGAAAGCAGGGTGGCTCAGGCAGGGCTGGATCACCGAGGATATCACGTCCTCGAAGACTTGAACGTGCGGCCTTCGGTCACCTACCTGGCCAAGGTGCAGCATGGTGGAGAGCACTAGTCCATGACGGCAATCGTACCAGACAGGCCAACGCAGACCCACGCCGAGGTCACCAGGGACGTCGTAGCCACGCTGGGCACGCATGGCCGCGGCTACACGCTCATGTTGCTGGGCGCGGTGGCGTTGTTCGGTGTGGGGGCCATCACCTTCATTCTGCTGCTGAAGGACGGCTTGGGGCTGGCGGGCTACAAGTCTCCGGTGATGTGGAGTGTCTACATCACCACCTTCGTGTTCTGGGTCGGCATCGGTCACGCCGGCACGTTGATTTCCGCGATCCTGTTCCTGTTCCGTTCTCCGTGGCGCACGGCGGTCTATCGCGCCACTGAGGCCATGACCGTGTTCGCCGTCATGACCGCCGGGTTGTTCCCCATCATCCACATCGGCCGGCAGTGGCTGTTCTACTGGCTGTTGCCGTACCCGAACCAGCGCTTCCTGTGGGTCAACTTCAAGTCGCCCCTGCTGTGGGACGTGTTCGCCATCGGCACCTACCTGACCGTGTCGACCACCTTCCTGGTGGTGGGCCTGGTCCCCGACATCGCCGCGGTGCGGGACCACGTGTCCGGCTGGCGCAAGAAGATCTACGGCATCTGTTCCATCGGGTGGACCGGGAGCGACAACCAGTGGCGCCACTACACCCGCGGGTACCTCTATTTGGCCGCGCTGGCGACACCGCTGGTGCTGTCGGTCCACTCAGTGGTGTCGTGGGACTTTGCCATGAGCATCGTGCCGGGGTGGCACGGGACCATCTTCGCGCCTTACTTCGTGGCCGGCGCCATCTACTCCGGCGTGGGCATGGTGTTCACGCTGCTGATTCCGCTGCGGAAGGTGCTCCACCTCGAACACATGATCACCACGTATCACCTTGAAAATCTATCCAAGCTGACGCTGTTTACTGGATCGATCCTATTCTACGCCTACGCCATAGAATATTTCGTGGCGTGGTATAGCGGGGTGCCGGCGGAGCAGACGACGTTCTATCTCAGGGCGCTGGGACCGATGTGGTGGGCCGGCTGGACCATGATCATCTGCAACGCCTTCGTGTCGCAGCTGTTCTGGTTCAAGAAGATTCGCACCAACATCACGGCGTTGTTCGTGATCTCCATCTTCATCAACATCGGTATGTGGTTCGAGCGCTACGTCATCATCGTATCGTCGCTCGGCAACGACCACATCCCGTTTGCATGGGGTCAGCTCGATCCGACCTGGGCCGATTGGGGAATCCTCGCCGGTTCGTTCGGCTGGTTCCTTATGTACTTCCTCCTGTTCGCCCGGACGTTCCCCATCGTGGCCATCCAGGAAATCAAGGAAATGATTCCCATGCCGCGGAAACGGGCGGGAGGGAACCACTGATGGCCGGCCAGGTTCCCGGCGTCCTGGGGTCGTTCGTCTATATCGACGCGGCCACCGACGCCATAAAGACTCTGCGGGCTCTGGGCCACACCGACATGACGGTCTACCACGCCGCACCGAATCACGAGATCGAAGAGGCGTTGGAGCACAAAGTGAGTCCGGTACGCGTGTTCACGCTCATCGGCGGACTCACGGGTTGCGCAGCCGGGTTTGCCATGACCATCTGGATGTCACTCGACTGGCCTCTAATGGTCGGTGGCAAACCGTTCGCCTCGATACCGCCGTACACCGTACTGGCGTTCGATGTTCACGGTGGTGGGGATGCTCATCCTGTCGTTCCTGAAACCAACCAACAAGCTCATGTACGACCCGAAGTTCTCAGACGATCAAATCGGCATCTTCGTGCCATGCGGCACCGACAAAGCCGGCGCGGTGGAAGAAGTCATGAAGCACGCCGGGTCGGTGGAGGTGCGCCATGCCTCGTAAGCTGTCCCGAGCCATCATTCTGGTCCTGGGGTTGGGCGTGGCCGGCTGCAACTGGTGGTACAACGACGTCCCGTCGCCTGACGATCTGATGTATACCGTACCATGGTTCGACCACATGCTGGGGTCGATGGCCGTGTCGCCCTATGAATCGGGCGACGTGCCTCGTACGCCGCCGCCGGGTTCCGTTCCGATCACCGGAGCGGAGATCGACTGGTTCGACGAGTGGCGGGTACTGAATACCACCACGGCCGACGCCCTGATCAACCCGGTCGGGCTCACCGACGACCTGGCCCGGGGGGAGGAACTGTACGGCACGTTCTGCGCTCTGTGTCACGGCATCACCGGCCAGGGCAACGGGCTGGTCGGCCGCAAGATGGGCGCCCCATCTCTGATGACGCCGCGGGCGGCCGAGTTCTCCGACGGTTACCTCTACAGCATCATCCGGTACGGTCGAGGCATCATGGCCCCGTACGGAGACAAGATGTTCCAGCAAGAGGATCGCTGGCGTGTGGTGAACTACGTACGGACACTCCAGGCGGACCAGCCGGCAGGGGGCAACTGATGCACGACCCGGTCGCACTCCGCAGGCGTCTGGCCGAGCACGCCGTCACCGCCCGCTACGGAATGTTCGTGGGTGTTGGCGCCGCCTTGACGCTCGTCGGCCTCGGCCTGTTCGGCTGGGCGCTCGCGCAGGGCCACACGGCCCGCGCCTGGCAGCTGTTCCACGTCGGCTGGCTCTACTTTACCGGTCTCGCCGGTGGTGCCGTAGCCATCGTCGCGGTGCACAAGGTGACCCACGCCAAGTGGTCCGGCTTGATTCTCAGGTACGCAGGGGCCGCGGTGGCCTTCTTCCCGGTCTCGTTCCTGGGCTTCCTGCTGATCTTCACGGTGGGCTATCAGCACATCTTCCCCGAGTTCCACAACCTGGGGCACGGCAAGGAGCTGTGGCTTTCGTATCCCTGGATGTTTACCCGTTTGTTCATCGGGTTGGGGGGGCTGTTTCTGCTGGGCTGGAAACTCGTCCGGACCGACATGGTGCCCGACGTTCATGATGCGAGGGATCTGGTGTCCGATGGCCGTGCCGCCACCTACGCCAGGATGAGCGAGGGTTACGACGGATCTGAAGCCGCGGAGCAGAAGGTGAAAACCCTGGTGCACCGTCTGGCTCCGGCCTACGTGGTACTGTATGCCATCGTGTTCAGCCTGGTGGCGTTCGACATGATCATGGCCCTTCAGCCGCACTGGTTCTCCAACCTGCTGGGGGCGTTCTACTTCATGGGCTCGTTCCTGGGCGGCCACATGCTGCTGGTGTACCTGACCTTCTTCGGCGCCGTGGCGACCGGGACGTGGGCCTTCGTCTCACCCCACCAGCGCCATGACCTCGGCAAGCTGTGCTTCGGGTTCTCCGTTTTCTGGGCCTACCTGATGTGGTCACAATTCCTGGTCATCTGGTACGGCAACCTGCCCGAAGAGACGGGGTTCGTATTTGCCCGGCTGTGGGGCCCCTGGCGTCCGATTGGCACGGCCGTATTCCTGGGAATGTTCGTCCTTCCATTATTTGGCCTGCTAGGTGTGGGTCCCAAGAAGTTCCCGCCCACCCTGGGACTGTTCGCGGCCATCAGCCTGGTTGCTCTGTTCCTGGAGCGATACCTCCTGGTGCTGCCGTCGGTCACCCTGGAGCACGGCCCAGTGTTCGGCCTGCCCGAAATCGGTCCCCTTGTGCTGCTTCTGGGGTCGTTTCTGCTGGTCTACGGACTGTTCGGTAACCGGTTCCCCATGGTGTCGCCCCGGGCGGCGCTGATCACCATCGAGCGGGAGATCCACCACGCCCAAGTGCCTACTTTAGGGGAGAGCGATGAGGCGGCTGACTACGATACCGAGGCATCAGTGGAGCGGGATCTGGGAGAATCCGGCTAGCCGATCCGGCGACGACGTAGGGGCGACGCATGCGTCGCCCCTACGGATGGTGGCAAGAGTACAACGCCCTCCAGACCATGTGGTCGGGAGGGCGTTCTTCGTTTTGGACTGGTCGTTCGGATGTTACGCTAGCGGAGCCTCAGCAACAGAGTTCTCAGCGAGTCGACCGGGATGCTCCCCTGGATGGCGAGCATCCGCTCGGCACCGGAAGACTGCTGCCGCGCCGTGCTGTCTCCCACCGCCAAGCTGTCGTTGTCCAGGATCTGGAGAGAAGCGGTAACCGACTGGCCCGGTTGGCGCGCCAACAAATCGGTTACTTCCCCGGCCGGACCCGAGAACGTGCGGATGACCTGTCCGCTGCTGAGTCGCTGAGAGACGACCATCAGCGGCTTGGAATCCTCTTCGGCAGATTCCTTGACCTGTACGTCCACCACGGGGAGCCCGTCGACCCGGGGGACCCAGTCGTCGACCGATTGTTCCATGGCGCCGTCCCATGAGAGCGACCGCCACACGCCGTCGGTCTCCAGTTCGTCCTGGCTGGTGAGGCTGGTGGAGGTGAGTTGTAGCGCGGGCTCCTCGTTGAGGGAGCGATCCGCCAAGGAACTGGGGAAGCCATCCTGCGCTGGTGGAGCAGGCTGTGGCACTGCCGCGCTAGCCAAGGTGGCCCGGGCAGCCGGCTCCTCGGCGACGGGGGGATTCCGCTTGGCCGTGTCGGCCGAGGCCGGATCAGTTTGCCGGGCGTGATCGCTGACCGGCAGTGATGCGACCGGTTCGGCCGGCGTGGTTACCGCCACTTCGGCCGGCGCCGTCTGAAGTTCTTCGGGAGCTGTGCCGGTTTGGTTGCCCGCCGGGGAGAACGCCCGGGCGCTCCACCCGAATCCC
>JBDHMR010000344.1:0-2990 GCA_039656035.1 Gemmatimonadota bacterium | reverse complement strand
ATGAAGTGTACGTGCGTCAGTTTGCCAATCCCGACGCCGGCCGCCGGCAGGTGTCGAACAACGGTGGCACCGAACCGGTGTGGTCGGCTTCGGGCGGGGAATTGTTCTACCTCGACAGGAATTTTGCGGTCACGGCGGTTACCGTTCGAGGTGGCCCCACTTTCAGCACAGGCACTCCCCGGTTTCTCTTTAGTGCGACCGGGTTCTTGCTCGATGGGTTCCACCAGTCGTTCGTTGCCTTGCCGGACGACGACGGATTCCTGTTTCTGAATACGCGGGCTCTGACCGATACCGCCAACGATCCGCAGATCGTGTGGCTCGACGGTTGGTACCAGGTGTTCGAGGACAGGATGGGCAATTGATAGGCGGTGCGGGAGAGCGGTGGCTTTAGCCGCAATTCTCCCACTCCCGCTGGCATAAACACCCGTGCGCCCCCATCTTCACGGCTGATAGCTGATAGCTGATAGCTGATAGCTGATAGCTGATAGCTGATAGCCCTTTGCCCACAGCCCACAGCCCATTGCCCCTAACCGCCACCCCATGACCGACCTCGACCGCCTAACCACCGCCCTGTCCGACCGCTACTCCATCGAGCGAGAACTCGGTGCCGGCGGCATGGCCACGGTATACCTGGCGCAGGACGTCAAGCACGATCGCAAAGTGGCCGTCAAGGTTCTCAGGCCCGAGCTGGCCGCCGTGATCGGCGCCGAGCGCTTCCTGAGCGAGATCAAGACCACGGCCAATCTCCAGCATCCGCACATTCTGGCACTGCACGACTCCGGGGAAGCGGACTCCTTCCTTTACTACGTGATGCCGTACATCGACGGCGAGTCGCTGCGTGACCGGCTCGACCGCGAGAAACAACTGCCGGTGGATGATGCCGTACGGCTCGCCTCGCAAGTGGCCAGTGCTCTCGATTACGCCCACCGGCACCAAGTCATCCACCGGGACATCAAACCGGAGAACATCCTGCTGCAGGATGACGCCGCCTTGGTGGCCGACTTCGGCATCGCGCTGGCGGCGTCGAAGGCCGGCGGCACGCGGATGACCGAAACCGGCATGAGCCTGGGCACGCCCACCTACATGAGTCCCGAACAGGCCATGGGCGATCGTGAGCTGACCGCACGGAGCGACGTCTACGCCCTGGGCGCGACGCTCTACGAGATGCTGACGGGCGAACCGCCGTTCGGCGGACCCACGGCCCAGGCCATCGTGGCCAAGGTGATGACCGACGACCCGCGGCCGCCGACGGAGCTGCGACGATCGGTTCCCCTGGCGGTCAACGGTGCGGTCATCAAAGCGCTCGAGAAGCTTCCGGCCGACCGCTTCGGTACGGCGTCCGAGTTCGCGGCCGCCCTGTCCGACCCTTCGATGAGCATGAGCAGCGCGGCGATCGCGCTGCCGGGTGCATCAGCCGCGGACTGGCGACAACGATTGGCCGTACCCCTCCTGGTGGCGGTCGGCGTCCTGGTGCTGCTGCTCGGCTGGGCCATGTCGCGGTCATCGATTTCCGATTCGCCGGTCATGCGGTTCGCCCTGGGATTCGCAGACGATGAAGCGTTGTTTTACTCGGGACTGGGCAATCTCCCCAGGGTCGACATCCTGCCCGACGGAGCAGGGCTGGTGTATGTGGGTGTCGACTCGGCGTTGATGACCCTGGCAGATCGGTCTTCTTCCGCCAGCAGCGGCGGCTGGAAGTTGTGGTACCGTCCCTTCGACCAACTGAACGCTCGCCCCATCCCCGGCACCGAGGGTGGCTGGGCGCCGGCCGTTTCTCCGGGTGGGACGCAGGTAGCGTTTCTCACCGCTGGTACCAACCCGCAGATCAAGGTGATCTCGTTAGCCGGCGGGCCGCCTCTGGTGATTTCGGAAAGTGAATCGACGGGCGATTTGGCGTGGGGGCCGGATGGCTGGCTCTACTTCATCGACGAAACGGGTCTGATACTGCAGAGGGTTTCGGCCGGTGGTGGAGAGATTGAGCATGTTACCACCCTGCAAGCCCCGCTTGGGATCACCTACAGTCACCCGCTGTTGCTCCCGAACGGCCGCGGGGTCATCGCGGTTGCGAGTCAAACGGGGGAATTCACAGAGCTAGCCGATCGCACAACAGACCTGACCGCGAACGTGACCGACGAACTCCACTTCTTGGACCTCGAATCGGGAGAGTCGCGAGGATCCGTTCCTGGAGTCGACGCTCTGTACGCCGCCAGCGGCCACCTGGTCTATTTGACCGCGGCGGGCACTCTCATGGCAGCGCCGTTCGACCAGGGCAAATTGGCTCTATCCGGACAACCCAAGGCGTTGATTTCAGGAGTGAGCGTGCGGGCGAACGGATGGAACGACCTGGGCCTGTCCCTCAATGGAACATTGGTGTATACCACCTCGGGTTTCAACGCGCCCGAGCGTATCGTGTGGGTAACGCGGGCGGGACAAGTTCGCATGGTCGACGAGAATTGGACCCGTGAAATCGAATTCGAGGCCGTGGCGGCTTCCCCATCCGGTGAACTGCTGGCCGTCGAGGTCACGCCCCCCACGTCCAACAAGTCGGATATCTGGATCAAGCAGTTGGATACCGGTCCGCTCTCACGCCTCACCTTCTCCGTCTTCAATAACCGGAATCCTGTGTGGACCCCGGACGGCCAATCGGTCACTTTCATCTCCGAGCGTGAAAAGGACGGCCTGTGGAACAAGCGAGCCGACGGGAGCGGGTCCGAGGAACTGGTGCTCGAATCGGATCGGGCCATTATTACCGCGGAGTGGTCCCAGAGCGGTGAGTGGCTGGTCATTAGCGCAGGTAGTCCGGGCAGTGACGACATCCTGGCGTTTCGGCCCGACGTCGATAGCGCCCCAATCCCTATCATCGCCAGCCCGTTCCATGAGTTCGAACCGGCGCTGTCCCCGGACGGGCGTTACCTAGCGTATGTGTCCGACGAATCCGGACAGCGGGAGGTCTACATCCGGCCGTTCCCCAACACCGACGACGGCAAGTG
>JBDHMR010000343.1:0-3601 GCA_039656035.1 Gemmatimonadota bacterium | reverse complement strand
AGGGCACGAGGGCGACGCCGTAGCCTTCCTCAGGTGTGATTCTTGGTTCCTGATTCCTGATTTCTGAGGGTGATAGATCCTTCAGTTTCACATCACGACTCAAGAATCAAGAATCACACCTGTCCCCACCCCCCTATCTTCCCACCATGCCCCCCAACACCAAATGCGGAGATATCGCCCTCGCCGGACGCCCCAACGTAGGCAAGAGCTCTCTCCTCAACACCATCGTCGGCGAGCACCTCGCCCTGGTCAGTTCCCGGGCCCAAGCCACTCGCCTGCCCGTCGTCGGCATTCACAGCACCGATGACGCCCAGTACGTGTTCCACGACCTGCCCGGGCTCCTCGACCCGGCGTATCTGATGCACCACCGCATGCTGACCGCCGCGCACGATGTCATCCGCCAGGTTGATGTAATACTTTATCTGGTGCCTGCAAGTGACGGTGTGGCAACGCCTTTTGCTGACAGCGTATCGCTGGATCCGCCCCCGCGTGGAACCATATTGACGGTCTATACCAAAGGCGACCAAGTTAGCACCCAAAAGCGAGATCGATTGGGTGAGACGGGCCTGGTCGTGTCTTCCAAGGAGGGTTGGGGGCTTGAGACCCTGTGCTACGACCCTGACGAGTTGGGAACCCAGCCGCTCCGATTCTTCGCCACGGAGTACGTCCGGGAAGCGGCATTTGAGGCCCTCGAGCAGGAACTTCCCTATGCCCTCACCGCGGTGGTCGAGGAGTTTCGCGAGAACGAAGAGCCGATGTACATTCGAATTACCATCATAGTAGAACGGGAGTCCCAGAAAGGCATCGTCATCGGCAAGGGCGGCAGTACCATCAAGCGGATCGGCTCCCTGGCACGGGCCCGCCTCGAAGGTCTCACCGGCGCACCGGTCTACCTCGACCTCTGGGTCAAAGTGCTCAAGAACTGGCGCAAGAGCCCGACTGCACTGACACGGTTGGGATTCCCGCCCTCTGACAAGGAGACGGCATGAGCCTGTCACCGGAATTGCTGGACATCCTCGTGTGTCCCAAATGCAAGGGAACTCTGGAACACCGGGAACAACCTGAAGAAGACCTGGTATGCCAGTCTTGCAGGCTGGTGTACGCCGTGGACGACGGCATTCCCATCATGCTCATCGACGAAGCCAAGCCGCTGTAACCTACGGTGACTGGCGACGAAACCCCTCCTCCCCAAGGCACCCGGCCTCGCTGGCGCCCAGGGTGGCGCGAGTGGACGCTGTTGGCGATTCCATTGAGCCTGGCGGCCGCCTGGACTGATCAGTCGCCCACCCTGGTGTTCGTGGTGGCCGCGGCGGCGATCATCCCCCTGGCCGGATACATGGGGGAGGCGACGGAGCATCTGGCCAGCCACAGCGGCCCAGCTGTCGGCGGGCTGCTCAACGCCACCTTCGGCAACGCCGCCGAGCTCATCATCGCCATCGTCGCCCTCCGGGCCGGGATGGTAGAGCTGGTCAAGGCCTCGATCATAGGGAGTATTCTGGGCAACCTCCTGCTCATCCTGGGGCTAGCCATCCTGGCCGGTTCCCTGAAGAAGCCCATCATCACCTTCAACCGGACCGCGGCCGGTGCTTCCGCTTCCATGCTGGCCCTGGCCGTCCTGGCGCTGACCATCCCGGCCCTGTTCCACTTCATGCATCCTGCGGCGGGCGTGGCCGAAGAACTGCGGCTGTCGGAGGCCGTGGCCGTCATCCTGGTGGTGACCTACCTCTCGTCGCTGCTGTTCACGCTCAAGACCCACAAGCGCATGTTCGGCGGGGAACCCCACCCGGTGACGGGGCAGGCATGGAGCCGATCCGTGGCTATCACGGTGCTCTTGGTGGCAACTGTCGGCGTGGCCGTGGAATCGGAGATCCTGGTGGGCTCTGTCGAACCGATGGCACAGGCCCTTGGCCTGTCTCATACCTTCGTGGGGCTCATACTCATCCCCATCGTGGGAAATGCCGCGGAACACGCTGCTGCAGTGATGGTGGCCCGGAAGGGCAAGATGGACCTGGCCCTCCAGATAGCCCTGGGATCGAGCACGCAAATTGCCCTGCTGGTGGCGCCGCTCCTGATCCTGGCCGGAATCGTCCTGGGAGCGGAGATGGATCTGGTGTTCGAGCCGTTCCAAGTGATACTCTTGGGTCTGGCGACGGCCGTGGTAGCCATGATCACGCTGGATGGAGAAACCCACTGGTTCGAAGGCGTGCAATTGTTGGCAGTTTACGCCATGATAGCTGTTGCGGTATTCTTCATATAACCTTGTAACCGGTACCCTTGTAGCCCCATATGACGGGGTTTAGGTTCCGTCCACCTTTCCACACGAGGCCGTGGTGCGAACTCGCCCGACGATACTCTATTATTCGCCGGACGCAGACTCGGTCCCGAGTCTTATCCGCCAATGGGCGGAGAGCAACTCCTTTCCCCTGATGGTCCTGGACGATGCCGACTCGGTCGAGTCCATCATCCTGCGTGGTGCCCCCGTTCTCCTGTTCATCGATGCCGACCGGACGGGAGAGAGTGGCATCGAGATGATCCGCCGGCTCAAACGGGACGCTTTTACCGCCATCATTCCGGTTACCATGCTTTCGCAGTCCCACCATCCCGACAGGGTGGAGCAGTGGTTCGCCGCCGGGACCGACGAGGTCATCACTGAAATTTTCACCCCCGCCGAACAACGTGCCCGGCTGGACGCCATGCTGGTGCGTACCGTCCGGGACGTGTCGGTTCACCCGTCCACCCGCCTACCAGGCACCACCGAAATCGAACGGGAGATCAGGGGCCAGCTAGCTACAGACAATGAGTTCGCCGTCTGCTACGCCGATCTCGATCATTTCAAGGAATTCAACGACCGCTACAGCTACTACGACGGCGACCGCGTTATCTTCATTGTCTCGCGAATCCTGCACGACGTAGTGCGTGGCCTGGTGGGACCGGGCGGTTTCGTTGGGCACATCGGCGGTGACGATTTTATCTTCGTGATAGCGCTTGAACATGTCAGCGCCGTTTGTACCGAAATTCTACATGTGTTCGACACCTTGATTCCGTTTCAATACAACGACCAGGACCGGCGGGCCGGCTACTTCTTCGGAAAGGATCGCCGCGGACAACTCCACCGGGTCCCGCTCATGACGCTGTCCATCGGGATCGTCACCAACAAGAACCGCAGTTTCGCGCATCCAGCACAGGTCAGCGAGTTGGCCACCGAAATGAAGAGTTACGCCAAGACGTTGCCTGGGTCGATATTCGTGGTTGACCGCCGGCGGGGTGAACTCGAGGAAGACGGCGGTAGCCGCCCAGACAACCGGTAAGGTTTGAGAACGATGAACGTATCCTGTCCCAGTTGCAATACGGTATTTCGCGTCGATCCCGCAAAAGTCCCCGCGGGAGGTGTCCGCGCCCGCTGTACCATCTGTCGCGCCATCTTCCGCGTGTCGAGCGAGATCATGGCCGACGTTGCCCCGCCGGTTGCCGCTCCCGCAACCCGGGTTCCCGAGCCTCCGGCGGCTGTCCCTGTTCCGCAACAGGCTCCGGTAGCGCGGGCGGCTCCCGTCGCCCCCCCGGTCACGCGCCCCGTGGCACCCGCCGCCCCAGCCGTGCCGGA
>JBDHMR010000342.1:0-2994 GCA_039656035.1 Gemmatimonadota bacterium | reverse complement strand
CAGTGGTGGTACCACGAGTGCGTGGCGCGAGCGACATCCTCGAGGTAGCTGGCGATCCGGTGCGGCTCCAATTCGCGGGCCGCCCGGGCTGCAATCGACGGAAAGGCCGCCAGTTTCTTGAGAAGGTCGATGCCTTCCTGGGCGGGGAAATCTTCCAAACTGACATCGGGCGACACTGTGTCCGGATCGATCCCTGCCACCCTGAAGATACCGCTCATCCGGGCGTGGGCCATTTGCACGTAAAACACGGGGTTCTCGTCCGTCTGGCTCTTGGCCAGATCAACGTCGAAGTTGAGTTGCGAATCCCCGCGCCGCATCAGAAAGAAATAACGAGCGGCGTCGACACCGACTTCCTCCACCAGATCGTGCAACGTCACGAAGTCGCCGGAGCGCTTCGACATCTTCACCTCTTCGCCGCCGCGGATGATCTTCACCAACTGAACCAAGGCTACGTCGAAGAAGCGGTCGGTGTACTCCAAGGCACGCAGCGCAGCGCGCATGCGGGGAATGTACCCGTGGTGATCGGCGCCCCACACGTCGATGACCCGATCGAAGCCGCGGTCGTGCTTTTCCATGTGGTACGCCAGGTCGGGCACGAAATAGGTCAGATTGCCATCCTGCTTTCGCAGCACGCGGTTCTGGTCGTCGCCGAACTGGGAAGACTTGAGCCACAACGCCCCATCCGCTTCGTAGGTCAGATCGCGCTCCGTCAATAATTCGAGTGCCGCATCGACCCGGCCGTCACGGTACAACTGCTGCTCGGAGGTCACCGTGTCGAAGCGCACGCCGAAGGCCAGGAGGTCGGCGTCCTGCTCGTCTCTCTGGGCGCTAACCGCAAGCTCCCGGCACCGTGCCACACCCTCCTCTTCCGGTAACTCCGCAAACTCCTGACCTTCGCGTTCCAGAATTTCGGAGGCCATGTCGGCCAGGTACTGACCATGGTAGCCGCCATCCGGAATCGGCGCCTTGCCGCCGGCCGCCTGTTGCACCCGGGCCCAAAGGCTGAGGGCAAGTTTGTCGATCTGACTGCCGGCGTCGTTGACGTAGAATTCACGAGTTACCGTGTGTCCTCGCCATTCCAACAGCGACGCGATGGCGTCGCCCAGCGCGGCGCCACGCCCGTGACCAACGTGCAGCGGACCCGTCGGATTGGCCGACACGAACTCGACGTTCCATGACAGAGGTTTCTCCACCTCGCTACGGCCGTAATCCGCGCCCCGGTCGATGATGGTGCGCAGGGCTTCGATCAGTTGCTCGTCAGCCAGCCAGAAGTTGATGAACCCCGGGCCGGCGATCTCCGTCTTGGAAACGAGTGACGGATCGAGCTCCAACCGGGAGACGATCTGCTCGGCCAAAGCTCGCGGGTTGGACTTGAGCTGTTTGGCAAGCAACATCGCCAGGTTGGTGGCCAGATCCCCATGGGACGCCTCCCGGGGCCGCTCCAGAACAAAACTGACGTCCTCGGCGCCGAGCTCCCGCGCTACCCGGGCCAGCTCGGCGTGCAGGGCATCACTCACCGGACGACGAGGATGAAGACGACGATGAGGATGAAGAAGAGGAGGTCGAGGAGTCTCCGCCGGTCTTGGTCTCGGAGCTCTTGCCCTTGCCCTTGCCCTTTTCCTTGGCTTTGGGCTCCGGCTTCGAACCTTCCTCGGCCTTCCGGGGACCCTTGCCGTCTTTGCCGTAGTCGGTGATGTAGAAGCCGCTCCCCTTGAAGACCAGACCCGCTCCCCCAGAGATCAACCGCGTGGCCGGCGCTCCGCACTCCGGGCACTCTTTGGACGGTTCAGCGCTGATTTTCTCGAGTTTCTCGAACGTGTGCCCCGCGGAGCACCGATACTCATAAGTTGGCATTCTGATCCCAGGCTGATCGATCCAAACGGCGCAAAATCTTAGTGTCACGGCGCCACGGATTCAAGGTGTACTCAGTGCGAATGGGACTTGGCGGGAGCGGGTGTAGCCGCCAGAAAGACGATCTCTCCCACGAACGCCCTTGCTCCACGGCGCACCACCGACGAAAGTATCGCCAACAGGAGGATACCCAAGGCGGCCATTTGGAGAAGGGAAGCGCCTTCGGGCGTCATTTCCGCAACCGGCAGGCCCGACACCTGGGGAATGACCGCGTTGACGATCCACCCCAGTAGCAGCGACAACCCGATGATGGTCAGGCTGAAGGTCAGCGCGGTCCGCCGGCCGTGGAGTTGGGCCACGACGCCGAACGTCGTCACGTTGGTAGCGGGCCCGGTCAGAAGAAACGCCAGGGCAGCGCCCGGCGACACACCACCGGCCAACAGTACCGCCACCAGCGGGGTAGCCGCCGCCGCGCAGACGTAAATCGGCATACCAACCACGGCGAAGAACACGACGTCGAGGCCTCGTGGGATGCGCCCCAACAGACCGGTTTCCACCATTGGAGTGGCCACTGCTGCGATGAGCAGGCCCAGGATGATCCAGGGCGCCGTGTGGTCCACCACCTCGCCGAATCCAATCCTGATGGAGCGACCAATGGTACCGAGGACACCTGCCCCAGCGGTGTCCTCATCGGCTTCATTCTGTGGCAATGACCGGCTGGGGATTCCCGGGCTAAGCTTGGCCACCAACCACCCCACGCTCAACGCCACGATCACCGCGCCAAGCACTCGAACAACCGTCATGGTCCCACCGAGCAGGGGTATCGAAAGAAAAATGGCGTCGAGACCGAGTTCAGGAGTGGCCACGAGAAACGCCATGGCAGCCGTCATTGGAGCTCCGCGCTTGATCAGGGTCCGGTAAAGGGGTACCACCCCGCAAGAACAGATCGGCAGGGGGAGCCCGACGGTCATCCCCCGGAGGGCCTGCATCCCGGCTGACCCCCGTCGCATCCACTCTATGGATGATCGCGGCAGCAACACGCTCATGAACCCAGCCATCAGGTACGCAAGCAGGAGCGCTGGTGCGCTCTCCAGCGCAAGGCCGAGAAAGGCCGTTGCCATTTGGGGCGGTGAGGTCACGACT
>JBDHMR010000341.1:0-2995 GCA_039656035.1 Gemmatimonadota bacterium | reverse complement strand
GCGGACAAAGCGAAGTGGAACGAGTACATGCGCAAGACCCTCTCCTGCGTTGTCGAGAACCTCGACGACGACAATCTCGTTGAGATCATCAGCGACAGCCCCTGGGAGCAGGAGTTCCGCAACACCGGAATGCTCGGGGGCTCTTGGTACGGCACTCGTTGCGACCGGGATGAGTGGTGGAACGAACGCCCGCTACCGGAGCTGTCCCGCTACCGGGTTCCCGATATCGACGGTCTGTACCTCGCGCACCAATCCGCCGCACACCCGGGCGGGCTGTGCCTGATGGCCGTCGGCTACAACCTCATGCACATCCTCATCGAGGATGGAATCGTCGAGCCGGGCGACTGGTGGTACGCGTCGCCCTGGTACGTGCCCGAGGCGGGAAAGATCTCGGCGGTCCCGGGTGAAGGCCGGGTGTAGGAAGAAGGCCAGCCAAAGAAGAGAGAGCAATACGATGACAAGGGAATTCAAAGGCTATCAGCATCCACAGAGTTTCTTCGAGGAGTTTCCTCCGGACAGCGATTGGGACGCAGTGGTCATCGGGGCTGGCCCGAACGGCTTGATCGCCGCCGCCTATCTGGCCCGCGCGGGCCTCCGGGTGGCCCTCGTCGAGCGGCGCTACGAGGTCGGCGGTGGACTCGCCACCGAGGAGATCCTGTTCCCGGGCTACTCCTCGAACATCCACGCCATCTACCACATGATGGTGGACTTCATGCCGGTCCTCAGGGATTTCGACCTAAAGCAGCACGGCCTAGTCTGGATCAAGCCCAATCTACAGAGCTCGATGGTGTTCGAAAACGGCGATTCGGTCCTCTTGACCCGGATGATCACCGACACGGCAGACTCCTTTCACAAGTTCTCGCTCAAAGACTCAGACACTTTCAGCCGGACCATGGGCCGCTGGCGGAAGATCGTGAAGGAGATCCTCGCGCCGGCGACCTACCTGCCGCCGATGGCTCCGCTCGACATCACGCTGGCGCTTCAGAAGACCGACCTGGGCAACGAGCTCCTCGAGCTCAACGACCAGAGCCCGTTCGATATCATCACGAACTTGTTCGAGAACGACCGCGTGCGGGCGATCCTGCTCTATCACGTCTGCATGTGGGGCCTGGATCCGCATGAGACGGGGCTGGGGCTCTTCGTGCCGCTCTATCTCGATCGAATGATGAACAAGGCGTACTGCCAGGGCGGCTCCCACAAGCTCGCTGGTTGCCTGGCACGGGAGATCGTCCGGGCCGGTGGGGTCATCCTGGACTCCTCCCAGGTCAACAAGATCATCATGAAGGACGGCGCCGTCGCCGGCGTCGAACTGTGGGAGGGACGGAACCTGTACAGCAACGCGGTGATCTCCACGCTGGACCCGCAAACGACCTTCCTCGATCTCATGGATGGCGACCAGGTACCCGACGGCCTGAAGGCCTCGGCCGAAGGATGGAAGTACGACAAATGGAGCTTCAACACTCTGCACGTCGTCTCGGAAGAAGCACCGCGCTACCTACCGAAGGATCCCCAGGCGAGCGACACGTTCATGACGATCCTTGGCTTCGAGGGGACGGACCAGCTGCTCGAGCACTGGGACAACGTGCGCGCGGGGCGGATCGACTTCGACGCCTTCGGGGGCCACTCGACCTGCGAGAGCGCGTGGGATAGCCACCTCGTCCGCGTTCCGCCCGACCAGGCCCACCGACAGGTCTCGTTTCTGCAGATGCATGCCCCCTACGGTCTCGCGGGCGGTTGGGATGCGCGCCGCGCCGAGGTGGAAGAGGCGATGCTCAGAAGATGGGCGAAGTACGCCCCGAACATGAAGCGAGAGAACATCGTCATGACAAATCTCGAAACTCCCGAGGACATCGAGATCCGCCTCCCGAACATGCGCTTCGGCGCCATCAAGCACGGCGACTACGAGCCGCTGCAGCTGGGCTGCTTCCGCCCGAACCAGGACTGCTCGACCACGAGGACCCCGATCGAGGGGCTCTACACGGCGGGCGCGTCCAACTATCCGGGCGGCTGCGTGCTGGGCGCCGGCGGCTACCTCGCGGCAAACACCGTCGCGGAGGATCTCGATGTGAAGAAGTGGTGGAAGCCGACCAAAGAGATCGTGAAGTACTCGAAGGAGTACCTCGACCAAGGGTAACGAATTCAGCTTTGGGAGTTTCGGGCTTCGACGACCAGGCCCCAGAGGTTCAGATGCCAAAAGGGCCAGGGGAAGCGGTGGAAGGTGACCGAATCGAAGCCGGCCTGGCGGAATATCTCGCGGAGCTCGTCTCGGGTGTAGATGTTCGCCTTCCACCACCACTCGATGAGGGCCTTCATCAAGATGTTGCGTCTGGTGATGAAGATCGTGAGCGTGCCGTCGCCGGCGAGCCGCCGCCGGAGGCCGGCGAGGGCCTCGGGGAGCCGATCCTTGGGGAGGTACTCGAGCATGGCCGAAGAGAGGATACGGTCGTACCCGATCCAGCTCTCCGGAAGGTGATGGGGCTCGAGTACGTTGGCCTCGCGGAGATCGACGGCTTCGACTTCCTCGCGGTGCAGCCATTGGCGGAACCGGTCCAGCATGGCCGGAGTGAGATCGAAGCCGTGAAGCGATAGCCCGGTGATGCCCCCGTGCCGGGCGACGTCGAGGACCTGCCGGGTCACGTTTCCGGTCCCACATCCGGCATCGAGGATCCTGAGGTTTGGCTCGAGCGTTCCCGACTGTCTCAGAAACGCGTTCATGCCTCGCCCGTAGCGCAGGATGTCGATGTAGAGGCGGTGGTAGAGCGACGCGTTTTGCGTGTAGAAGTGCCGGACCTGATCGCTTGTCATCATTTGCTCTGCCTCCCCCCCCCGGCGGAAGCTCCCGCCTCGGAAGTCATGTGCTGATCCCATCTAAGCGGCAGAACTCTGAGCTTCGAGACAGGCTTTGCTACAATCGATCTTGCTGGGATTGGCCAGTGCGGAACAGGCAATGACCTCGCGCGGCTTGGCCGGCGCACCGTTCGCCGAGCTCGCCGGC
>JBDHMR010000340.1:0-3010 GCA_039656035.1 Gemmatimonadota bacterium | reverse complement strand
GCTGCGCTGCGTCGAGGGATGGTCGATGGTCATTCCCTGGATGGGCGTGTCCCTGTCGACGTTGATCGACCGATTCGAGCCGACCAGTCGAGCCAAGTACGTCGAGTTCCTAACGCTGTACGACCCGGAACAGATGCCGGGACAGCGGCGACGCGTCCTGGACTGGCCCTACGTCGAGGGTCTGCGCCTGGACGAAGCCATGCACCCGCTCACCCTCATGGCGTTCGGGCTGTACGGCAAGCCGCTCCCCAACCAGAACGGTGCGCCACTCCGGCTGGTCGTCCCCTGGAAATACGGATTCAAGAGCATCAAGTCGATCGTCACCATGCGTTTCCGTGAGACGCAGCCGAGGAACAGCTGGCAAGTGGCGATCCCCAACGAGTACGGCTTCTATGCCAACGTCAATCCCCATGTCGACCATCCCCGGTGGAGCCAGGCCACAGAGCGGCGAATCGGCGAGTACTTCAAGCAAGACACGCTGATCTTCAACGGGTACGGCGACGAGGTGGCCCATCTCTACAGCGGGATGGACCTGCGCCGCAACTACTAACCGTACCCGTGCCACGTTCCTTCTTCATTAGAACAGGCAAGGTCCTGGTGTCCTTCGCCGCCCTCACCCCAGCGGCTGTCCTGGCGTGGCGGGCGTTTCACGGAACACTGCGCCCCGATCCAGTCGAACGACTGACGCACGTTACCGGTTTGACCGGTTTGATCATTCTGCTGATGACCCTCTCCCTGACACCGCTCCGCCGTTTCACCGGGTGGAATGACCTCTTTCGCTTCCGCAGGATGTTGGGCCTCTGGGCGTTCGCCTATGTGGTGTTGCACTTTCTGATCTACCTGGTCTTCGAACACTTCTTCTCCCTGTCGATGATCGCGGAAGACATCCTGGAGCTGCCGTATGTGACTGTCGGGTTTCTGGCCTTTCTGCTGCTGATACCGCTGGCGCTTACATCAACCCGCGGGTGGATCCGCCGCCTGGGTGGGAAACGCTGGGCTCGGCTCCACCAACTGATTTACGTGGCCGCGGCACTGGCCGTGTTGCACTTCCTCTGGCTGGTCAAACTGGACACGCGGGAGCCTGTGATCTACGGGGTGGTACTGGTGGCGTTGCTGGGAGCGCGGCTGGGGAAGGGGAAGAGGGTTAAGTAGCCAGGCCTTGTCCCGGTCCTGCGCTCCCGCTAGCTTCCCGCCCGGCCATGACGAGACGCAAGCAACTGCTAGATCACGAAGCCATCGCTGGGGCACTCTCCCGAATGGCCAGCGAGATCGTGGATCAGTGCGGCGGCGTCGACGGGCTACTCCTCGTTGGCATCCAGCGGCGGGGCGTGGAGCTGGCTGATCGGCTGGCCTCGCTGATCGAAAGCGCCGAAGGCGTCACCATCCCCCGCGGCAAGCTCGACATCACCCTCTATAGAGACGATCTCCAGACCGTCGGGCCCAGTCCGGTTGTCGGCGAGACGGTCCTGCCGCCGAATCTCGACGGGCGGACGGTGGTCATCGTGGACGACGTGCTCTACACCGGCCGGACCATCCGCGCGGCGCTCGACGAGTTTGCCGATTTCGGCCGGCCCAAGCGCATTCTCCTGGCCGTGCTGGTCGACCGTGGTGGCCGGGAGCTCCCCATTCATGCCGATATCGTCGGAACCACCGTGACAACCACTGAGGGCGACATGGTGGATGTGTTGGTGTCCGAGCTCGACGGCCGGGACGCTGTGGAACTCGCGGGGGTGGGGGATGAGTGACGTGACCGCTGCTCCCCCGACCCTCGGCAAGGACCTTCTCGGACTGCACCACCTCAGCGCCGCCCAGATACAGCACATTCTCGACACCGCCGAACCGTTCAAGGAAGTGAGTGAGCGGCCCATCAAGAAGGTGCCGGCGCTCCGCGGGAAGACGATCGTCAATCTGTTCTTCGAGGACTCCACCCGCACCAGAATCTCGTTCGAGTTCGCCGAAAAGCGGCTGTCCGCCGATACCGTCAACGTTGCCTCGGGCGGATCCTCGGTCAGCAAGGGCGAGAACCTGGTCGACACGGCTCGAAATCTCGAAGCGATGCGAATCGACATGGTGGTGATCCGGCACGGAGCCTCCGGCGCGGCCCAGTTCCTGGGGGAACGGATCCGCTCCAACGTCATCAACGCCGGAGACGGCAAGCATGAGCACCCCACCCAGGCGTTGCTGGATATGCTCACCCTGCGCGATCACTTCGGCCGTATAGAAGGAGTGAAGGTGGCCATCTGCGGAGACATCCTGCACAGCCGGGTGGCCCGCAGCAACATTTGGGGGCTCACCAAGTTGGGCGCGGAGGTGGCGGTGTGCGGGCCCGCCTCGCTCATGCCGAGCCACGTCGAGGAATTGGGAGTCACCATCCTGCCGCGGATCGAGGACGCCATTGAATGGGCCGACGCTCTCAACATCCTGCGGCTGCAAATGGAACGGATGCACGGTGGCTACATCCCCTCGCAGAGGGAATACAATCGTGTCTTCGGGGTTACCAGCGAGCGTCTGAGCAAGGCGCCCAAGGACGTTCTCATCATGCACCCCGGGCCCATAAACCGGGGGGTGGAGATCGACAGCGACGTGGCGGACGGACCGCACAGCGTCATTCTGCCCCAGGTGACCAACGGCATCGCCGTTCGCATGGCGGTGCTCTATCTCCTCGCCGGCGGGAGCCACGTCTCCGCCGCCGCCCAACCGGAGGACCAGGCGTGACGCGCATTCTGATTCAGGGTGGCCGGGTAATCGATCCCTCACAGCAGATGGACACCACGGCGGACGTATTGCTGGAGGGTGGCAAGGTGGTCGCTGTGGGAACGAACCTGGACCAACCCGAAGGCGCCGAGGTATTCGACGCTGGAGGGAAGGTGGTGGCCCCGGGGTTGATCGACCTCCACGTCCACTTGCGGGAGCCCGGGCAGGAGGATCAGGAAACCGTGGCCACCGGCGCCATGGCGGCGGCGGCTGGCGGGTTCAGTGCCGTGTGCGCCATGCCCAACACGGATCCGGT
>JBDHMR010000339.1:0-3529 GCA_039656035.1 Gemmatimonadota bacterium | reverse complement strand
GCACGGTTGTCTGGGCTTGGACACCTCGACGATGGCGTCGCCAACGGCAAAGCGATCGCCCACACAAACAGTGTGCTCGTCAGCTCCGGCCACCGTGATGTTCTCTCCGAAGGCACCGTACTCCAGCACGGGATCGTCCAGTTCCTCGCGCCATCGGGGATAGTGCCCGGCGGAATATGCCAGCGCCGCCATGTGCGGGCCGCCGTGATGCTTGCGGTCGGCCTGGGCATCGCCGGCGAGCCCCTCGGGGCCGAGCCACACTCGGCCCATAACCGCCTGCTTGGCTATGGCGGACACCCAGGGCCGCTCGAGGGGATCCTCCGCGCCCTCCACCCCAAAGGACTGGGGTTGCCCGATCTGAAGTGACAGGATTTCCATCGTTTCTCGCCTCAAGTTGCACAACTCATTGTAATATCTCCCTTTAGCTCGATCGGTCAATGTCCGCACCAGTGATCTCGACCGGGGCTGCGGAGCTTCCCATGGTCGGGCCAACCACTTATCTTCATGCCACTTAGCCAACCCTCCTCGACCGGACACCCGGGTCGGGGCTAACAGACCAAAGGATGGTGTCATGACACGTCAGTACGAGGCGGTCTATATCTTCGATTCGGCCCTGGACGAGGCCGCCGTCACGGAGCACTTGGACCAGTTCCACTCCCTCTTGGCCCAGCCGACCGCCGATGCCCCAGATTGCGACCATTGGGGAAAACGCACGCTTGCCTACCCCATCAAGAACCATGAGACCGGCTATTACGTCATCGCCCAGTTCGAATCGGCGACCGAGGCGTTGCCCGAGTACGAACGGGCAGTCAAACTCGACGACAGTGTCCTCCGGCATCTCATAGTTCTCAACGACGGTCCCCAACCGGTGGTACCGGAAGTCACCACCCCCGAGACGAAGAAGGAGGACGACTCATGAGACGACGAAACAAGTCGTGCGCCATCTGCGAATCGGGTGTTCGCGTAGTGGACTACAAGGATGACCGGATGTTGTCCCGGTTCATTACCGAGCGGGGCAAGATGCTCCCCAGCAGATTGTCAGGCACTTGCGGGCGGCACCAGCGGCAGTTGAGCACCGCAATAAAGCGTGCCCGTGAGCTGGCACTGTTGCCCTACATCAAGGGACACGGCGGCTGACCGACCTCCCGGACCCCCCGGCAAGACGCAGGGTATCACCGGGAACGTTCCTGGCCTTGACGGGCTACATGCTCATGGCATGGCCCGACGTCATCATCTTTGCGCTGGGGCCGATCGGGGCCTTGTTGTTGGTGTCCGGTCTCAGGAGCACGCGAGAGCGTCTGTGGTTGAGCGCCATTCTCGCCTGGACGGTGCTCTGGTTGGTCCAACCGGGAGCCATGGCCACGCAGATCATCCGGGGCGCCGGTGTCATGCTGACCGGGGCGTTCGTGGCGGGAGTCCTGTGGCGGCCGGAACGATTGGGCCGTAACGTCAGCATCGCTGTCACGGCGGGGCTGGCCGGCACACTCTGGTGGACGTGGCTTCTGGGCATAACGTGGGAGCGAATCGAATTCGCCCTGACGAGAGCCACTTGGGCCGCATACCAGACAATGGCCCGGGGCATGGCGGTGTTCGATGGACCGGGTGCCGCGGAGGACGCGGCGGCAGGCATCGAGCTGGCCGTAAGTCTGTTTCCGGGCCTGACCACGCTTGCGGCGATGGCTGGCCTGCTGGTGGCGTGGGCCGTTTACCAACGGGTGGCGGTGCGTCCAATAGGTGATCCGGCGCCGCCATTCACCAGTTTTCGAGGAAGCGACCATCTGTTGTGGGGCATGGTGGTGCCGCTGGCAGTCCTGATAAGTCCGGCTGGCGACGCTCTGGACCTTGTGGCGGTCAATGCCCTGCTGGTGTTCGGGACCATCTACGCCACCCGGGGTGCGGCCATCCTGACGTGGTTCATGGGGTCGAAATCGCCCATTGGATCCGTAGGGTTGGGCCTGATGGCCGTTGCGGCCCTGTTTGTTTTGCCCATTGCAGCGAGCGGGCTACTGTTACTTGGAATCGTTGATACCTGGATCGATATCCGTCGGCGGCCGATGCCGCCGCACAGCACACGAGGTGAGTTGCCATGATGGAAGTAATTCTGCGGGAAGACGTCAAGTCGTTGGGGAATGCCGGGGACCTGGTTCGGGTAAAGCCGGGATACGCCAGAAATTTTCTTCTCCCCAAAGGGTTTGCCTACCAGGCGACGCCGGGAAACAAGAAGCGCATCGAGGCCGAGGCCAAAGCTAGGAACATCCGGCTCGCGGCGGACAAGGTCGATGCCGAGGCCCTGGCAACTCAGTTGAGCGCAGTTGCCATCACGCTGGCCCGGAAGGCGGGTGAGGGTGACCGGTTGTTCGGGTCCATCACCGCCCAGGACATTGCCGATGCCTTGGCGGCCGCGGGCCACGAAGTGGACAAGCGCAAGATCGACCTGGAATCACCGGTCAAAAGCATCGGCGAGCACGTCATCCCCCTCAAGCTCCACCCGGAGGTCGTCGCTGACCTCCACGTGACAGTGGTACCCGAGTAACGAGGACCGCATGACCGTTGGGATCGCCTATCTGGATGGCCCCAGGCTGGCCCGCTCATTGTACGCGGCGTCGGACTGGGTAGCGGCCGGGCGCGAAGAAATCAATCGGATCAACGTGTTCCCCGTCCCGGACGGCGATACCGGCACCAATTTCAGCATGACCCTGCGTACCGTCGCCGACGCCCTACGGGCGCTGGGCGACAGTACCCTCGAGGAAACCGCCAGCACCATGGCTCGCGCGGCGGTGATGGGCGCCCGCGGCAATTCCGGAATGATGCTGGCACACTTCCTTCTCGGATTCTCCGAATCACTGGGCGATCGCGGCACGGCCACAGCAGGGACAAACTCTACGACGCCATCGACGACCCCCGTGAAGGGACCATCCTCACCGTCGCCCGGGAAGCAGCCGCCGGGGCGGAGTTGGCGGCGGCGGATTCGCACGACATGGGAGAATTCATGCGCCGGCTGCTCGATGCCGGCGAAGCCTCCCTGGAGCGCACCCCGGAGTTGTTGGCCGTCCTCAAAGAAGCGGGTGTGGTCGACGCCGGCGGCATGGGCTTCGTCCGCATGATCGAGGGCATCGTCCGTTTCATCGAAGGCGATCCCATTCTGGCTGTGGACCCTGCCAGCGAGAGCGAGTTGGCGCCGGCGGCGGACTTCGACGTCGCGGTGGAACAGGACTTCCAGTTTTGCACCGAGGGCCTGGTCGAGGGCAACGACCTGCCACCTACCAACGCCGTCCGAGCCGCACTCCGGCCGTTCGGCGGATCGCTGGTGGTCATCAGCGCGTCAGATGTCCTCAAGATCCACATCCACACCGACACGCCCGAGGTGGTGTTCACCTTCGTCGAGCAATGGGGGGCCGTGGTGACCACCAAGGCCGACGACATGCGGGCCCAGCACCGGCACCTGTCCCACGACACCCGACCTGTCGCCGTGGTGGCAGATAGCTCGGCCGATCTGTCGGATGCCCTTCTCGCCCGCCACGGCATCACC
>JBDHMR010000338.1:0-3020 GCA_039656035.1 Gemmatimonadota bacterium | reverse complement strand
TCACTTGGCTTAGCTGGGGGGGCGGCGGGAAACTGGAGGTTGGAAATTGGACACTGCGATCCAATTTCCGAGGAACGCACAGACTGGGATTCGACCCACAGGCCGAAGGTACCGAGCGAAACGAAGGAATTCAGCTAGAACGCCAAGCAGCGCCCTCTTATCCCTCTTTTCCCTCTTAGCCCTCTTGGAAAACGGACAGGGTGGGATTCGAACCCACGAAACGCTTGCACGTTCACCGGTTTTCGAGACCGGCGCCTTCAACCACTCGGCCACCTGTCCAACGGGCAGGAACCTAGCCGAGGGCCGTCCCCACGGTCAACTCGCTGTGCCGCTGCTGGGCCGGCGGGCCCGGAAAAACCCCTTGAGCAGTGCGCCGCACTCGTCGGCCAGCGTGCCGCCAACCACCTCCGGCCGGTGATTGAGCCGCGGGTGCCGCAGTATGTCGTGGACCGACCCCGCCATGCCGCAACGCTGGTCGTAGGCCCCGAAGTTGACCCGGCCCACCTTGGCCAGAATGATGGCCCCAACGCACTGGGCGCACGGCTCCAAGGTGACGTACAGCGTCGCGTCGGGCAGCCTGTCCAACCCGATCCGCTCCAGGGCACGCTGGATGGCCAGCAGCTCGGCATGCGCGGTGGGATCCCGCCGATGTACCATCTCGTTGTGGGCTTCACCGATAATTTCACCATCCCTTACCACCACCGCTCCGACTGGCACTTCCTCCCGCACCGCGCCGGCCCGTGCCTGCCGCAGCGCCGCCTCCATACCGGCCAAGTCGAGTACCGACGGCGCCCCCCTACGCATCCCCAGCCCCCACTCCCGCTGCCCTCGCTGCTCCCGCTGCCCCCGCCTCCCCAACATCGGCCGAGACGAATTCGACCTTACCGTCCTTCAACTCGACCCGGATGGTGGCGCCATCGTGATATGTCCCCTCTAGCAGCTCCAGAGCGATGGGGTTCTGCAATTCGCGCTGGATGACCCGCTTGAGCGGCCGGGCGCCATACACCGGATCGTATCCCTGGTCCGCCAGGAATTCTTTCACGTCTTCCGTTACCTCGAGTCGCAGGTGTCGTTCGTGCAGCAATGACTCCAACCGTGTCAGCTGTAGGTCCACGATGCGGCCTAGATCCTCTCGCGTCAACTGGCTGAACACTATGATGTCGTCGACCCGGTTGAGAAACTCCGGACGGAAGCCCTGCCGCAGCATTTCGAGGACCTGCGTTTCCACCATCCCCCATGCCTCGGGATCGCCCCCGGTATCCGCCTCGACGATCAGCTGGCTGCCGACGTTGGACGTCATGATGATGACCGTGTTGCGAAAGTCGACCACCCGGCCCTGGCTGTCGGTCAACCGGCCGTCGTCGAGCATCTGCAGCAGGAGGTTCAACACGTCCGGGTGCGCCTTCTCGATTTCGTCGAACAGGATCACGCTGTACGGTCGGCGGCGCACCGCCTCGGTCAGCTGCCCACCTTCTTCGTGGCCGATGTATCCCGGAGGCGCCCCGATCATCCGCGCCACGGAATGCTTTTCCATGTACTCGGACATGTCGATCCGCACCATGGCGCGTTCGTCGTCGAACAGGAACTCGGCCAACGCCCGGGCGGTTTCCGTCTTGCCTACACCCGTGGGGCCGAGGAATATGAACGAGCCCATCGGGCGGTTGGGATCCTGCAAACCGGCACGGCTCCGCCGAACGGCGTTGGCCACGGCTTCGAGCGCTTCCGGCTGCCCCACCACCCGTTGGCCCAACTCGTCTTCCAGGTGGGTCAACCGCTCCCGGTCCGACTCCAACATCTTCGATACCGGAATGCCGGTCCACCGGGCGACGATCTCGGCGATGTCGTCCGCGGTCACCTCTTCCTTCAGATACTTGGCCTGTGCCTGGACCGTCTGGAGTCGTTGCTCCTCTTCGTTGAGGCGTTTCTCCAGCTCCGGCACACGGCCGTAGCTCAGCTCGGCGGCCTGCTGCAGATCCCCCGCACGGGTTGCCTGTTCGGCTTGGACTCGCGCGTTATCGAGATCCTCCCGCAACGACTGAAGTCCGGTGATGGCGTCCTTCTCCGCCTGCCACTGAGCTTTCATGCCGGCAGAGCTTTCCTTCAACTCGGCGATGCGCTGATCGAGTTCCTTGCGACGCGCTTTCGATTCCTTGTCCTTTTCCTTGAGCAAGGCTTGCCGCTGGATTTCCAGTTGGATGATCGATCGTTCCACCTCGTCGATTTCCTGCGGCAAGCTGTCGATCTCGATCCGCAGCCGGCTGGAGGCTTCGTCGACCAGGTCGATGGCCTTGTCCGGCAGGAACCGGTCGCCGATGTAGCGGTTGGATAGCGTCGCCGCGGCCACCAGGGCGTGGTCGGTGATGCGAATCCCGTGGTGGACTTCGTATTTCTCCTTGAGTCCCCGGAGGATTGCGATGGTGTCTTCTACCGTCGGCTCCCCCACGAACACCGGCTGAAACCGTCGCTCGAGCGCTGGGTCCTTTTCCACGTGCTTGCGGTATTCGTCGAGCGTGGTTGCCCCAACCACGTGCAGCTCCCCCCGGGCCAGCGGCGGCTTGAGCATGTTGCTGGCGTCGACCGCCCCCTCCGCGGCCCCGGCCCCGACGATGGTGTGAAGCTCGTCGATGAACACGATGTAGTGGCCTTCGCTGTCCACCAGCTCCTTGATGACCGCCTTGAGCCGCTCCTCGAATTCGCCCCGGTACTTGGCGCCGGCCAGCAGCTGGCCGATGTCGAGCGAAACGATTTCCTTGTTGGCCAACGAGGTCGGCACGTCCCCGTCGATGATCCGCTGAGCCAGCCCTTCCACGATGGCGGTCTTCCCCACCCCGGGCTCCCCTATCAGCACCGGGTTGTTCTTCTTCCGCCGCGACAACACCTGCATGATGCGCCGGACTTCTTCGTCGCGCCCGATGACGGGATCGACCTTCCCGCTACGCGCCAGATCGGTCAGGTTGATGGTGAACCGCTGCAGCGACTGGTACTTCTCCTCGGGCGTCTGGTCGGTGACGCGGTGGGAG
>JBDHMR010000337.1:0-3027 GCA_039656035.1 Gemmatimonadota bacterium | reverse complement strand
TGGGTCCTCCACAGGTTTGGAATTCCCGGCTTCTTCCAGTTGCAGCCGTTCCCTGGAATTGAACAGTTTCGTTGCGTTCAACATGACCACCGTGCCACTCCCGTGCGTCAACATCCCCGCTATGTATTGCGCGGCAAGACCTCGCACTATTTTCGGGGGAGGGTCGATCGAGGCGACGTCGACGCGATGCACCTCGAGCACTCGATCGACCAGAACCGCCACGGGCTGATCATCCAGCCGAACGATGATCAGCCGGCTCTCTTCGCCGACCTTTGGCTCCACGCTCAACCGCTTACGCATGTCGACGACGGGCACCAGGCTATCGGCGTAGGGGACGACACCCTCCAGAAAGGCCACGGCCTTGGGCAGCGGCGTAGGGTTCACGTACCGCATGATGCGTTCGACCTGGGAGATCGCGAAGGCAAACGGTTGCTCGTTGACCGTGAAGATCACTACCTGAATTTCCTCAGCGGTACTCGTCATGATGCCATTCCGATGTCGATGAGTTGCGCACTCAGCAATGCGACGTCTATGACGGGCAGGAACGAACCTTCCCTTTGCACCACACCGATTGCGCCCGGCACAAGCAAATTCTCCGGCAACGGGGCGACCGTCGCCGACATGACCTCCGCTGCGTGGTCGACTTCCAGGCCTATCGTTTGTTCGTCGACCGAGGCGATGACGGCCATTTCACCCAGGCGATCCGGACATGTGCCACCGTCGAGAGCGGCACCCAGATGAAATACGGGCACCAGTCGCTCCCGCACCGGGATGAGCCCGCGTAGCGCCGGCGTGGCGGAAGGTACCAGGAACGGGGCGGTCAACTCGATGACTTCGACAAGAGATCTCACCATCAGGCACACTTGGCGGTCACCGACCCGGACCAGGATGACCTCGGTCACGCCCGTCACCCGACCGCGAGCGCCGCCAGCCAGGCGCTCACTCGCGGGCCTATCTCCTTGATGTCCAGCACGTCGTGCACGGCACCAATCTCCACAGCCGCCTTTGGCATTCCGTAGATGGTGGCAGTCTCGCGATTCTGGGCCACCCCGTAGCCTCCGGCGTTGCGCAGGGCAGCCAACCCTTCGGCGCCATCGCGGCCCAGGCCCGTGAGCACGACGCCGATGGCCCGCTCACCAAACACGCGGGCCACTGAGTGGAACAGTGGGTCGGCCGCGGGCCTGACGCCCCACAGAGTGGGCCCTTGATCCAGTACCAGACCCGGCCCTTCTGCCCCCAGGGCCACGTGCATATGATAATCCCCCGGGGCCACGTACGCCGTATCAGGCACCAGCGGAACCGCGTCGCCACCTTCGACCACCTTGAGACGGCTCTGCCCGTCCAGACGTTCGGCCAGACTGCGGGTGAACTTGGGCGGCATGTGTTGAGCAACCAGGACTACAGCATTGTGACCAGGTTCTATGCGCGGCAGCACTTCCGCCAGGGCGCGTGGACCGCCGGTTGACGAGGCAATCACCACGCAGCACGTCGGTCTCCCGGGCACGGAGAACAACGGCTCAACACTACCAACCTCCACCCTGAGAGGGCGAGCCAGCACGGGGAGACGATTCAGCTCCGCCGAGCCGGCGGCCTCGAGCGCCGCCAGGAGGCGCTGACCCAGTCGGGACTGTGCCTCGTGGGTTCGCTCCTCTTCCTTGGCGACCAGTTCGACTGCCCCAAGCTCCAGCGCCCGGATCGCCGCCGCGGTGCCCGGCCCGGCGTAGGCACTGACGACGACGATGGGCCGCGGAATTTCGGACATGACGTATCCGATCGCCCCGAGACCGTCCAACTCGGGCATCTCCAAATCCATGGTGATGAGGTCGGGCTGGAACTGATGCACCTTTTTCAAGGCGTCCACGCCGTTGCGTGCTGTAGCCACCACGCGGTACCGCCCCGAATCGTCGATCAACTGGCTCAGCAGTTGCCGGAAAAACGGGCTGTCGTCCGCAACGAGTACGGAGGGGAGTTCAGATTTCGTGGCCACCGGCCTTCACCGACGAAATGCTCACCACTCCGGTGTCGATGTGGAAGTGGACGCTTCGCCCAAAATCGCCGCCCACCGCCTCTCCCACTACCGGAATGTTGTGAGCGTTGAGGACCTTCCTGCAGGCCACGAGGTTTCGCTCGCCCATCTGAATCGAACCGGTGGGCACCATATTGCTGAACATGGCGGCGCCGCCAACCACGCGAGCCGTCACGCGCTGGTGATTGGCACCGAGCGCCGCCATTTCTTCCAGCACGTATGGTATGGCGGTTTCGGGAAATTTCTGCGGGCTGGCACCGCGCTTGGCGAGCGACGGCGTCGGCAGGAGGATGTGGGCCATGCCGCCGACCAGTACCTTGCCGTCGTACAGCATGATGGCTACACAACTGCCCAGACCGTACGTCACCAGAACGTCACCCGCCATGCCGACCTTGGCGTCCGCTACCTTGACGACCAGTTCGTTCGACGTCATGCGCACCTCCGGTAGATACGTTCACGCACGTCGAGCAGTTTGAATCGTTTCTGGACGGGGCCGAACAGGGTCTCAACCTTTCCCAAGACCAGCACTCCTTTTTCCTCCGGCAGCACGTCCGCAAACTTGTGGTACAATGTCTCCTGAGTGGGGCGGTCGAAGTAGATGACGACGTTGCGGCACACCACGAGGTCGTATTCCGCAACCAGCGGAGGGTCGCGCATCAGGTCCACGTGCCGCACCCGTACCAGCGACCGCAGCGATGGAACCACCTCGTATCCATCATCCACCGGACGACAATACTCTTCCCGGAAGTGGTCGGGGGCTTCCTCGAACGCCGTCGACCGGTAACGGGCGGCCTCAGCCTGGACCAGGCACCTGCGGTCGATGTCGGTTGCGTCGATGGTGACCCGGTCGAGCCACGTTGGACGAGCCAGGCGCCGCGCCAAGTCGGCGAGCACCATCGCCACCGTATACGGCTCCTCGCCGGAGGCACAGCCGGCGCTCCACACGCGAACGCGTCCCTCTCGCTCCTGGAACAGTTCGGGCAACACCTTGTCTGCCAAAC
>JBDHMR010000336.1:0-3028 GCA_039656035.1 Gemmatimonadota bacterium | reverse complement strand
AACTGCCTGGCGCCCCCACCAACAGCCCGTCATCGGTCAGCGCCAGGGCGCTGCCGAACCCGGCGCGGCGCCGCGCGTCGAACGGAACCAGTCTGGTGGACGGCCGCCATTCTCCGGTGTCCTGATCCATGGTGAAAACCGCCACCGCGCCAACCCGGTTGTTGAAGCGCGGCATGCCGATGTAGCCCCGCGACCCACTCACGGCGACCGTCGTCCCGAAGCCGGACTGAGCATCCACTCGGCCCGGGTCCAACGCGTCCTGTTCCATCCATTCGCCATCGACACGGTGGAAGTGGAAGACGGCCCCCTTGCTTTCGTTCCTGCCGGGGGCGCCAATCAAGAGATGGTCGCCGTCCACGCTTATCGAAGAGCCGAAACGATCGCCGGCCTCGGATGACTCCGGCACCAGCTTCCCGCTCCAGTGCCAGCCATCATCGTCAATGGCGAAGACGTACACCGCGCCGGCCGTGTCCGCTTGACTGGGCGCGCCAATGAGCACAAAGTCCGACCCGAGCACCATCGAGGCGCCGAAACGGTCTCCCGCCATGGCGTCACCGGGAGTCCATTCCGCTGTCTGCTCCCAACCACCTGCCGCGGTCCTGGTGAACTGGAACACGATCCCCGGCGTTTCTTCTCGTCGCGGATCAGCCGACACCAGTAGCGTGTTGCCGTGAATGGCTATGGCACTGCCGAAGCGATCCTGCAACGCCGGCTGTGCCGCGGTCAGCTGGGCCGATTCCTGCCACTCACCGGCTTCGTTCAGGCTATAGAGGTAGACCATCCCCGGTCGGAACAGATTGCGAGGCTCGCCGATTACCAGCTCGTGCTCGCCGATGGCGATGACCGAGCCGAAGCCCTGCATCGATTCCAAGGTTCCAGGTTGGCTGCCCTGTGCCGCGGCGGGAGATGCCAAGGTGACCAGTACGGACCAAATCAGTAGGGATCGAAAGAACCTGCGCATGCGAGTGCCTCGCTGGTAGCGGTTGGAACAGTGAGAGCCCGTATTCTACCGCACCGTCCCCGGTGAGGCAAAAACAAGCCCGGAACGGGGGCAGCGGCCCTGGCCCGCCGACGGTATATTGACCGATCGTGATGACCGAACTCTTCTGTTTCAAACACCATTCCCCACATGGCTGACCACCCCTCCCCACGGGGACGTGCGTTTCTGGCGCGCCTGGCGTTCGTCGTTGGCGGGTTGTGCCTGGCGTTCGGGGCCGTCGGATCGACCGTATCGCACTCGCTGTTCACTGACCGGGTGTTCGGGGACCGGGTGGCCGCCAGCCTGGACAACCCGGGGGTGGCCGCCTTTGTGGCCGACCGGGTCACCACGGGGGTACTCCAGGAAAGTCCGGACCTCACCGGTGTCAGGCCTCTCATTCTGGTGACGGTGCGGGAGCTCATTGCCCTGGCACCGATGAGGGCGTTGGTACGGACCGCTGCCCGCTCGTCCCATCAAGCGGTGTTCGCTGAAGGAACCCGCCGGATCGCACTGTCTGTTCCCGACGTCGGCTTGTTGCTGAAAGAGGCCCTGGAGCGGGTGAGCCCCGAAGTAGCGGCCAGCATACCGGAGGAATACCGAACCGGCCTGGCCTCGATCGGGGAAGGGCCAGCGACCACGTTCATCCTCCAAGCGTGGCAGCTTCGGAGCCTGTTGACCTGGCTCATTCGCGGCTTCCTCGTAATCGGCGTGCTCCTGGTCGCGGCCGGCGTGATCCTCACGACCAATCGGTACCGTGGGTTGGTCGGCTCTGGCATGGTGGTCCTCGCGGCCGGACTCGGGGTCGTGTCTCTCCTCCCGCTCGGTTCCATCGCCATCGGGAGCGCCATCGAGGACCCGCTGGTCCGAGGGGCGGCTCAGGGGTTGTGGCAGGTGTTCCTGTCCGACCTGGCCACGTGGGGTATCCTGTTGGGCGGATTGGGAATGGTCCTCGGCGCGGCCGGAGGTTCCGTCCTGGAGGAATTCACTCCCCTGTCCTGGCTGACGGAGCGCGCCCGGATAATGACCCAACCGGCAACCAGGAGCCGGCTGGTCACACGAGCGGCAGTGCTCGTTGGAGCGGGGACGTTCGCGGTATGGCAACCCGGCTTCACGCTGCGAGCGCTGGTGGTGTTGGCGGGCCTGGCGGTGGCGCTGACCGGGATACGGGATCTGTTCCGCTTGGTGGTCATCAAAGAACCTTCCGCAAGTCCGGATGCCGCTCTAACCGGTAGCGGCAAAGCACTCCTGTTCACCGCGGTGACCACAGCGTCGGTGGTAGCTCTGGTGGCCGTCTGGTTGTTGCTGCGAATTCCGGCCGGCCCACCGGCGAGCACCCTTGTCAGTGGCTGCAACGGGCACCTCGAGTTGTGCCCCCGCCCAGTCAATGAGGTGGTGTTTCCCGGCGCGCACAACGCCATGTCCAACGCCGAGATCGATGACTGGATGTTTCCCCACCATCCGAGGAACATTCGACATCAACTACGAGATGGCGTACGTGCGCTTCTACTGGACGTGCACTACGGCTTCCCCGGCGCGGCGCGAATCAAGACCGACCTGGGCGGCATGCGGCAAACGATGGACGCCGTGGAACAAGTCGTCGGCGCCGAGGGAATGGCGGCCGCCGAACGGATACGCGACGAGTTGGTGGGAGTCGACGAAGGCCGCCGCGGACTGTATCTGTGCCATGGCTTCTGTGAACTGGGCGCCTACGAGCTGAGGCCAACACTGGCAACAATCCGTGAGTTTCTGGTGCGCGATCCGGGAGCGGTTCTGATCCTGGTAATCGAGGACTACGTTTCCCCGGAGGATCTGGCGGCGGCGTTTGAGGACAGCCGGCTGGATGAATTCGTCTATCAGGGCACCGGGTCGCCGTGGCCGACGCTGGGCTCGCTGGTGATGACGGGCCAGCGCGTGCTGGTGTTCCTCGAATCGGGCACGCCTGGCGTGCCGTGGATCCGGCCAGCCTTCGACCACATCCAGGAGACCCCGTACACGTTTCACGAGCCCGCCGAATTCACTTGCCGCCCCAACCGTGGCGGGACTGATGGC
>JBDHMR010000335.1:0-3034 GCA_039656035.1 Gemmatimonadota bacterium | reverse complement strand
GCGTTCATGAAAGCCCGCCGCAAAGGATCCAGGGCACTGGCCCGCACCAGGGCCTCCGGTTCGTACAGGGTGAGCGCGATCGTCGATAGGGTCACCTGACGATCATAGTAGCGCTTTTCACCTTCCATCGATTCGATCTGGCCGATCACCCGGCTCAGTTCGCGCTCCACCTGCAATACCTCGGACAGCTTGCCGGTATTGCTGGTCAACAGCTCGCGCAGGCGGGCCTCCGTCTCGCGCGTCACTGCCAGCCGCGTTTCCAGGTCGAAGTAGGCCTTGGTCACATCCTCCGACGTCACCGCGTGACCGCGTACCGTCCCCAAGCCCTTGAGCGCCGCCAAAGCCGCGGCGAACTCGGCCTCCGGAACCCGCAGTGTCACCGAGGCACGGTGATGGCCGTCGGCGTTCTGATTCACCCGAGCGTCGGCGACGAAACCGCTCCACGATGCTGCCAGCGAGTCGATGGTGCCCATGAGGCGTTCGACATCCTCCACCTCCAACTCCAGGTTGCCACGCCGGACCAGCTTGCGGTTGATGAAGATCTCCAGTGGCTGCCCCAGGGTCGCCTCGGCCAAGGCCATTCTGGGGCCGGCTGTTGGCGAGCCTGGAGCGGGAGCGTTCACGGTGAGCAGCTGGGCCTTGTCCTGCGGGACCTCGTCGTCGAGGGGCATGGCCATCTGACAGGCACTGCCTATAAGAGCTATGGCGAAGAGGGACAATATGTTACGTGACATGAGAATCTCCCGGTCAGAGTCGTATCCGACGGGAGAGTCGCGAAGGGGGAAATGTTGCACTACAAAGCCTTCACGTCTACTTCAGCGTCCCTTAAGGCGATGGGCGTTATCTAGAGAATGGGATAAACCGGGGAGGCCCAAATGCCAGTCAAGAGACTGAAGGAGTATCTCGATCGCCACGGCATCTAGTACGTGACGATCACCCATTCACCGGCCTACACGGCCCAGACGATCGCCGCAGCGGCCCACATCCCGGGCAAGGACTTGGCCAAAACAGTGATGGTAGTCCTCGATGACCAAATGGCTATGGCGGTGCTGCCCTCGTCTACGATGGTCGATCTCGAGCGGCTGCGCGAAGCTGCCGAGGTCAAGAAGGCCCGCTTGGCCACCGAGGCGGAGTTCAAGGGCCTGTTTCCGGAGTGCGAGGTGGGCGCCATGCCGCCGTTCGGCAACCTGTGGGACATGCCGGTCTACGTCGACGCCACCTTGGCGGAGGACGAAAACATCGCTTTCAGCGCTGGGTCCCACGTGGAGTTGATCAAGCTGGCATACGGGGACTTCGCCCGCTTGGTTGGGCCGAAGGCGATTGTGATGGGGGCGATGACGGTTGGAAACTAGCAATTGGCAACTGGCAATTCCCGATTTCTGGTTTCCAATTCCTGACTCAGTTGGCACCGCCCCTTGCGCGGAGCATCCCCGGCGGAAACCTTAGTCCGACTTCTGCCGGGGTACCGTTCCCATGAACGACAGCTGGTTCCAGCGCTATCTCCTGCCGGGATTGGTGTTCCAGTCGGCCATCATCGCCGGGGCTTATGGGTCGGGCAGGGAGTTGGCGGAGTTCTTTCTCCCGTTCGGTCCCAGGGGTGGGCTGGCAGGGATGGTGGTTACCACGCTGGTGTTCAGCGTGGTGCTGGCCGCATCGTTCGAATTCGCTCGCCGCTTCCAGCTGTTCGACTACCGCAGCTTCATGAAGAGGCTGCTGGGGCCGGCGTGGCCGTTGTACGAGATTCTCTACCTCCTCCTCATGCTGTTGGTCATCTCGGTGATCGGGGCGTCGGCCGGGGAGATTTTGCGGGACACGTTCCGGGTACCCACCATCGTCGGCATAATCGGCATCATGGTGTTGATCGCGGTGCTGGTGTTCTACGGCACTCCCGCGGTCGAGCGGTTCTTCGCGGTGTGGTCGCTGGTACTCTACACGGCGTACCTGGTGTTCTTCGTCTGGCATCTGACCCAACACTCAGGCGCCATCGGCGCCAACCTGACCACCATCGGCACTCGGCCCGGCTGGTTCGGCAGCGGTCTGGCCTACGCCGGATACAACGTGGCGATGGTGCCGATTCTGCTGTTCTGTATCCGCCACCTACACACGCGGCGGGAAGCGGTCACGGCAGGTTTGCTTGGGGGGCCCATCGCCATGATCCCGGCTATGCTGTTTTTCGTGGCGATGATCGGCCAGTATGAAACACTCGTCGGAGCGGCGGATACGGTGCTCCCGGTGACGGTGTTGCTCAACGCCATCAGCGGAGCGGGCCTGTTTGCCTATCTGTTCCCCATGGTGCTGTTCGGCACCTTCGTGGAGACGGGTACGGCGATGATCCACGGGGTGAACGAACGGATCGACCATGTGCTCCGGGAACGCGGCCGGTCTCTCTCCCCGTGGCTTCGGGTGGCGATGGCCTTGGCCATCCTGCTGAGCGCCATACTGGTGGCCGACACCGTCGGCCTCACCGCGCTAGTGGCGAGGGGCTACGGGGTCATTACCTACGGCTTCCTGGTGGTGTTCGTGGTGCCGGTGATGACGGTTGGGATCTGGAGACTTCGGAAATTGGAAACTGGAAGTTAGAAAATGGAAACTGCAGAAACTGGAAACTGAAGATTGGAAACCGGCTAATTTCCCGTCGCTAATTTATGGGCCCCACTTGACGCTTGCTTGATGGCCTGGGATCGCCTTCTACCGCACACAAGGAGGTGACCCATGCGACGTCTGTTCCTGCCTGTGGCAATAGTCGTTCGTCCCGGCCACCAGTACTACCGACACGGCGGGGGCGGAATGATCCCCGCCCCCGCCTCCGTACCCAACTCCTCCTCTGCTAGAAAGCGAAGGTAGTACGCAACACCCCGTAGGCCCCGATGGCCGACAAATCCTGAGTGGGCGGGTCGCTTACGAAGTCTTCCTTCAAGTCGGACAACCACGTCCCCTCGAGCCCGGCCTCGAGCCCGAGCCCGAAGTGCTGCCCAAAGAAGTGGTCGCCGCCAACACCCAAGCGCACACCGAGCAGGTTCCCGATGAATTTCTG
>JBDHMR010000334.1:0-3035 GCA_039656035.1 Gemmatimonadota bacterium | reverse complement strand
CCGGTCGCCTGCTTGACGGCCGCAACCCCGGTGACGTGGTCCACGTGGGCGTGGGTCAGCCAGATACCCTTGAGATGCCAGCCCCGCTGTTTGATGGCGTCGAGAAACATGTCCGAATCCTCGCCCGGGTCGACGATTACGGCATCGTTCGAGGACGGATCACCAATCAAATAGCAGTTTTCTTCGAATTGCCCGTTGGTAAGGCAGACGATGACCGGGGCGTCCTCCGTGTCCGTCATACCGGCTCCTGCACCGGTTCCTGAATCCGTTCCTTGAGGTACTTCTCGATGGCAATAACCGCCGTGGTGGCGTCGCCGACTGCAGTGGTGATCTGGCGAGTGACCTGCACCCGCAAATCGCCCGCGGCGTACAAACCGGGGATCGACGTCTGCATGCTCGAGTCGGTAATGACGTAACCGGAGGCGTCGTGCTCGTAGTGGTCCTTGATGAGCCAGCTATTGGGCGTGAAGCCGATGAAAACGAAGACGCCGCCGACAGGCAGGGAGCTGGTGTCACCGGTGGCCGTGTCCTTCAGTGCCAGTTCGGTGACGCCGGCGGGCGCGCCCTTGATTTCGGTTACCACCTTGTTCCAGATCACTTCGATTTTGGGATTGTCGAACACTCGTTTTTGCAACAACTTGGATGCTCGAAACTCATCCCGGCGGTGGATGACGTACACTTTCGAGGCGTACTTGGTCAGGTAATCCGCCTCTTCGACCGCGGCGTCGCCACCACCGACCACCGCCAGCACCTCGCCCTTGAAGAACGCGCCGTCGCACACGGCGCAGTAGGACACGCCCCGGCCGGCATATTCCTGTTCGCCCGGCACCTCGAGTTTGACGGGTGCGCCCCCGGCGCTGAGAATCACGGCCGGCGCCAGAAAGTGGTTGCCACGCGTGGTGGTCACGTCGAAGATGCCGTCGTCCCGCTTTTCGATGGTCTCGACGTTCTCCTGCTGGATATCGGCGCCGAACTTCTTGGCGTGGTCGGTCATTTTCTGCGCCAGTTCACTACCCTGGATGCTTTCGAACCCAGGGTAGTCCTCCACCAGGTCGGTATTCAGCAACTCCCCGCCGGGGAGGCCTCGCTCGAGGAGGACGGTGTCGAGCATACCGCGTCCGGCGTACATGGCCGCGCACAGCCCGGCGGGGCCACCGCCGACAATGATCAATTCATGCTGGGAACTATTGGTCATGGGGATATCACCATCACATGAGGTTCAGGTTCTTGTCTGCTGCTTGCAATATAATCCGCCCGGCGCAGGTTCCCGCGTTACGACACGGCTCCCAGATGCAGAAGGTTGAATGCGCCATGGCAACCGGAAACCGTAGCCACCATGAGATCGGCCGCCCCTCCCTCAGCGCCGGCGTCCAGCAGCGCGCGCGCACCGGCGAGAACCTGGTCGATGGCAATGGCGCCCACGCCATAGGCGACGTGGCGGCACTCGAACAGCACCGGTCCCACGGTCTTCCGGGAACTGCGCCGAACCGCGTTGGTGGCCGCCTCGGCCATGTCCCAGGTGCGCGGTGTTCGGGTAACCGGACAGGTCGCCGGCTCGATGCAGTGAGTGGGACACAGCCAATCGGCATATGACACGTAGCGCGTCATGTCGGGCGCTTCAGTCTCATACGGTGTGCCCAGTGGAGTTGCTTGCCGCGTAGTGATCTTGCGGGTGGGCCACTCCGCCCGGGCACGGCGTTGGAGCCATTCATAGAGAAGGTGTGGCATGAGTGGTGAGGGCACGATGAGACTCGACTCAGGCGGCGGGCCTGCCAAATACCCGTCGATGAACGTTCCCCAATCGGCGCATACGCGCAGTCTCTTCGACTCGGGTGGCTCCCGGAACAGCTCGCAGGAAGGATTGTTGTCTACCACGATGAGCCGGCGGTAGCGTACCCGGTCCCTGGAGCGCGCCAATTCCAGTTGTCCGGTGTAGAACGATCCGTAGCAACCTCCTCCAATGACCACGATGTCGCCGAAGGCCGGTAGCGGCATCAGGGCATGTCCACCGTCGGACTCCGGCGTGCCTCCAACCGGGCGAGCCATTCCGCCGGAACCTGCTGGGAACCGATGGACGTGTGGCTGCCGCCCATGATGCTGTCGCCGTGCCAGTCGCTCCCACCGGTGGGAAGAAGATCCAGTGATTCAGCGTGGCGCAGGATCCGATCGCGAACCTGTGGTGAGTGGCGCGGGTGGCGCACTTCGACGGCGTCCAACCCGTCCGCCTTGAGCCGCTTCAGGTTGCTGCGGGTCCCGCGGTCCTTCAAGTGCGCGGCCGACAAGACGCCACCGCACCCATGGACGAGGTCGGCGAGTTGTCGCAACGCGGGAAGCTCCTTGGGTTCGAACGCCGGACGGCCCCATCCAAGGTAGCGGTTGAACGCCTCACCGATATCGGGTGCGGCGCCCTGCTCAACCAGCGCGCGGGCGACGTGCGGCCGGCCCAATGCCGCCCCGCGAGCGATGGACAATACGGCCTCCATCCTGATGGGCACGCCAAGTTGCCCGAGCTTGGTCACCATGACCTCTGCCCGTCGGTGGCGGTCCTTACGCCGAGCCACGAGAAACTCTTCTACATCGGGCGAACCCAGAGGGAGGAAGTAACCGAGGACGTGCAACTCACCCCAAGGCGCGGTCACGGAGAACTCACACCCCGCGATGACCCGAACACCCAAACGGGCTCCCGCTTCGACGGCTTCCGGGAGTCCCTGGACGGTGTCGTGGTCGGTGAGCGCAATGGCACCGACCTGGGCGGTGGCGGCCCGTTCAACGACGGCGGTGGGAGACACTTCTCCGTCGGAGGCCGTGGAATGCAGATGGAGATCGACGAAGCCCGACAAAGTCAGCTGCGGTATCCCGCCTCGGGCGAGGTCCACGACGGTTGTGACCGTTGGAACAGGTCGATCAACTGTCGTTCGCTCAGTTCCTGCAGCGAGAATTCACGATGGCGGGACCCTCTAGGCGAGTACCGGACGACCCGTTCCTCGCGATCGTCCCCGGTCCCGCGGGTGAACACCAGGGCGAACTCGTCCTTG
>JBDHMR010000333.1:0-3038 GCA_039656035.1 Gemmatimonadota bacterium | reverse complement strand
CCCTACATCCAGGGCGAAACGCTGCGTGGCAAGCTAGATCGCGAGAAGCAGCTGGAGATCGAGGAAGCCGTCACCATCACCCGCGCCATTGCGGACGCGCTCGACTACGCCCACCGACATGGGGTCATTCACCGGGACATCAAGCCCGAAAACATTCTGCTACACGACGGCCGGCCCATGGTGGCCGACTTCGGCATCGCGCTGGCGGTGAGCGCCGCCGCCGGCGGGCGCATGACGGAGACGGGGCTCAGCCTCGGTACGCCGCACTACATGAGCCCCGAGCAGGCCACGGCCGAGAAGGAGATCACCGCCCGCTCGGACGTCTACTCGCTCGGCAGCATGCTGTACGAGATGCTGACCGGCGATCCGCCGCACACGGGTTCGTCGGCCCAGCAGATCATCATGAAGATCATCGCCGAGGACGCGGCGCCGGTGACCGACCTCCGCAAGTCGGTGCCGGCCAACGTGACCGCCGCCACGGCCAAGTCGCTGGAGAAGCTTCCAGCGGATCGCTTCGGAAGCGCCAGCGCTTTTGCGGAGGCGTTGGGTGACGCGGGTTTTACCACGAGGGCCCACGGTGGTGGCGCCGCCGGGGAAAGCGTCACGCCATCGCTGGTGGCTTCCGTCCGCGCGGGATGGCCCTGGTTGCTGGGGCTGGTGGCGATCAGTGGCGCGGCGGGCTGGATGCTTCGTCAGAGTCCGAACGGCGAGGCTCGCCCGGTCACTCGCTTCACCATTCCCGTCCCCGACGGTCACGACATGATGGCCTATCTCCCCAACCTGGCCATATCCGACGACGGCCGGGTCATCGCCTACATATCGGACGGCACGCTCTACAAGCACAAATTCGAGCGGAATGAACCAGAGGCGATCGGCAGGTTCTCAACAGCGTGTTGTATGAAGTTTCTGTCAGACGGACAGTCAATTCTGACCAGCGCCAATTTTGGAACCGATGTGCAGATCGTACCGATCGACGGTGGCACGATGGTCGATCTTGCCTCGCGGCCGATCGATGAAGACCTGGTAGTCGGATTGTGGGAGAGGGGAGGTGTGCTCTTTCGGAAAGCCGGTGACACTACCTGGGTTCGCATCACGACCCCGGATTCCGGCGGTGTCGAGAGTGCCCACCAGTATCCGCAGATGCTCCAGGGTGGCAGGTCGGTGCTGTTCACCATACTGGGTCCAAGCATGATGTGGCACGATGCCAGTGTCGTGGTGCAGGATATCGAGAGCGGTGAGCGCACTACGGTGGCTGCCGGGGCCACGTACGGCCATTACGTTCCGACGGGGCACGTGGTCTACATCCGCGCCGACGGGACATTGGAAGCGGTACCCTTCGACCTCGAGCGGCGGGAAGTGACGGGGAGCGCCTTTGTCATTGAAGAGGGTGTCCGTACCGGCTATTGGGGAGGCGCAGGCTCCTTTGCTATTTCCGAGGCAGGCACGCTCGTGTTCGTCCGTGGTTCGAGCTGGCAACAGCATCAGCTGACCTGGCTGGATCGACAGGGAAATGTGCTGGGCCATGTGGGTCAACCTGTGACCGTTGAGCGTATTCGGTTGTCACCCGACGATCGGTATGCCGTGACGTATGTCGCGTCGCCCAACGCCGACATCGCGCGATTCGACGTCGCCACCGGCGAGCAGCGACGACTCACTTTCGATACCATGACCGAGGACAATCCGATCTGGTCACCCGACGGACGGCGAGTGACTTACCGGAAGATTGTATCGGGAAGCGACGTCCGGCTTTTCACTCGATCGGTCGACGGGCAAGGTGACATCGAACAGATCTACGCCGACACCGATGGATTTTATGCCGTCGCAGAAGCATGGTCGCCCGATGGTACGGCTCTTTTGATTAGCGATGCCGGTGCGGTGTTCGTGCTCAACATCGAAGACCAACTGGTCGACACGGTCAGCAACAACGCGGGCTCAGCGGCATTCTCTCCCGATGGACGATGGATTGCCTACTCGTCATCCGAAACCGGGCGGAGGGAGGTATACGTGACCTCCTACCCACAGCTCGCCGGCAAACAGCAAATATCGATGAACGGCGGACGGTTCCCGCAGTGGTCGGCCCGGAGCGGAGAACTGTTTTTCGTGAACAGCGATACCATGATGGTTTCGTCGGTGTCCACCGGAGCTGGGTTCGACTGGACTACGCCACAGCTGCTGTTCTCCCGGCCCGGTATCTCATCCATTGGATTCGACTTCAGTGTGACGGCTGACGGCCAGCGGTTTCTCTATCCGGCGCAGAATCCCGACGCATCGGCCAGGGAGATTCACGTGGTATTGAACTGGTTCGAGGAACTGAGGGCGAGGATGAGGAATTGACCGAATCCACCGAACGGCTCTCCTCGGCTCTGGCCGACCGCTACCAGATCCTCAGCCGCCTAGGCGAAGGCGGCATGGCCACCGTCTACTTGGCGGAAGACCTCAAGCACAAACGCCAGGTGGCGGTCAAGGTGCTCAAGCCCGAGCTCGCCGCGGTGCTCGGCGCCGAACGGTTCATTCAGGAGATTACTACCACCGCCAGCCTGCAGCATCCGCACATCCTGCCGCTGTTCGACTCCGGCGAGGCCGATTCTTTCCTTTATTACGTCATGCCCTACATCGAGGGTGAGACACTCAGGTCCAAGCTGGATCGCGAAACTCAATTCGGCATCGAAGAAGCGGTCAAGATCACCGTCGACGTGGCTGATGCCCTCGATTACGCCCACCGGCAGGGAGTCATCCACCGGGACATCAAGCCGGAGAACATCCTGCTGCACGACGGCCGCCCCATGGTGGCCGACTTCGGTATCGCCCTGGCGGTCAGTGCGGCGGCTGGCGGTCGCATGACCGAGACAGGGCTTTCGCTCGGCACGCCGCATTACATGAGCCCGGAGCAGGCGACGGCCGAGAAGGATCTGTCCGGCCGGTCGGATGTCTATTCGCTCGGCACGGTTCTGTACGAGATGCTGACGGGTGATCCGCCACACACCGGCTCATCGGCGCAGCAAATCGTCATGAAGATCATCGCCGACGAGGCTCGGCCG
>JBDHMR010000332.1:0-5130 GCA_039656035.1 Gemmatimonadota bacterium | reverse complement strand
GATCGAGTTGACCGGGGCGAACACGATCAACGATAGCAGTAAGATTCGACGCATGTCCGTAAGATGGGTGTGAGCGCCTGTGAGGGGAACCATCTGCCAGTGTCCTTTACACCCGTTTCGCCGCGCCCTACCTTCCGTTTGTGGATCATTCGTTGACCCGGAGCAACTCCGGACTCCTCGCCTGGGTCGAGAGAGTCGGTCTCGGCGCCCGCTACACAGTACGGGCGGTGGCCGACGTGCGGACTTGGGCGCCGCTCGTCCTAGGACAGATGCGGCGCCTGGGCGTCGATTCCATCCCCATCGCGCTGTTCATCGCCTTGTTTACCGGCATCGTGCTGGCATTGCTGTCGGCCACGCTGTTCATCGGGGCGGTGCCGCCCTATTTCGTCGGGGCGCTGGTGGGGAAGACCATCATGATGGAACTGGGGCCGGTGCTCACCGGCATGGCCCTGGCCGGCCGGGTCGGCGCCAACATCGCGGCCGAGATCGGCACCATGCGGGTGACCGAGCAGGTCGACGCTCTGGAAACGCTGGCCTACGACCCGCTGTCGTTTCTGGTGGTTCCGCGTGTCATCGCCGGCACGCTGATGTTCCCCGTGGTAACCAGCTTGGCCGTAGCGTTCGGGGTCGTCTCTGGCTGGATCGCCGCCATCAATCTTCTCGATCTTACCAGCCCGGAGTTTTTCAAGGGTCTCAGGATGTTCTACGAGCCAAGGGACATCTGGTTCGGGCTGGTCAAGTCGGCCAGTTTCGGCACTGCCATCACTCTGTCGGGCTGCCTCATGGGATTGAAGGCGACTGGTGGTGCCGAGGGCGTGGGGAGCGTGACGATGAAGGCGGTGGTACTGGGGGCTATGGGAATTCTGGTGCTCGATGCCTTCTGGGCCTTGGTGCTGCTGTGAGAGCACTCGCAGTTTCATGTGCGCTATCTGAAGTGGAACGATCCCAGTTGCCGGGAGCAGCCGGATGATCCAGTTCTGCGATGTGCGAAAAAAGTTCGGCGATAACGTCGTGCTCGATGGTCTCACGCTCGACATCCCGGATGGCAAGACCACGGTGATCATCGGGGCCTCGGGTTCGGGCAAGAGCGTAGCCCTCAAACATATCGTGGGCCTGCTCACGCCCGATTTCGGCCACGTCATCGTTGACGGCAAGGATGTGGACGAGATGGATCGCGGCGAACTGATGGACATGCGTTCCAGGATCGGCTACGTGTTCCAATCGGCCGCCCTGTTCGATTCGCTCACTGTCGAGGAGAACATCCTGATGGGGCTGAATCGCCGTGGTCTCGACCGCGCCACCATCGAGGAGCGAGTCGGTTGGAGTCTCGACATGGTCGAATTGGGGGTATCTGCCGACTCCATGCCGTCCGAATTGTCCGGCGGTATGCAGAAACGGGTGGGAATCGCCCGGGCGATCGCAGTCCACCCGGAGTACATTCTCTACGATGAGCCGACCACCGGGCTAGATCCTGTCACAGCGGGCGTGATGAACGATCTCATCGCTCACATCCGGGAAGAGATGGGTACGGCCAGCGTGGTGGTAACCCACGACATGCGCACGGCCTTTACCGTGGGCGACCGGATCGCCATGCTCCATCAGGGGCGGATACTCTTGGTAGATACGGCTGAGGGGTTCCGCCAAACCACTGACCCGATCGCCCGGGCGTTCATCGAGGGCCGTGCCAGTGGATTGGACTTGTCTAACATCATGACTCAACAGTGGCAGGTGCCAGGGTGACAGCAGCACACGGGGGGCCGGCAACATGAAGGAAAAGCCTGGAGTCGCGGTTGGACTCGTCGTGCTGATCTCGGTGGTGGTCGTCACGGCGGGGGCGCTGTGGCTCAGCGATCGTTCTTTCGGCCCTCGGCGGCGAGTGGGTATCCCCGTCAGCCTCAGGGGAGTTAAGGTTGGGCACGTAGAGTCCATTAGGCTGGCGCCCGGTGGTTGGGTGCTGGCCGACGTCCGGATGGATGAGACTGTCACGCTTCCCGAGCGACCGGCGCTGATCGCGGCTCCGACCAGCCTGTTCGGAGAATGGGGCGCCACCATCCGCTCGCTGGAACACGAGCCGCCGGACGACCCCCGTATCTTCGTTCTCCTGCAGTCGGCCGAGGACCCCGAAGGGGTGATGTGGCCTGGAGCGGCGCTCCCCGACATCGGGCAGCTGACCGCCCAGGCTGGGCGGATCGCTACCGACATCGGCTTGTTGGCCGAGCGACTCGGCGCCGCCATCGATTCGAGTACGGCGGAGAACATCCAGACCATCGTCGACGATTTCGTCCAGATTGCCGGGCAACTCCGCGAGTTCACCGTGTCGCAGATGGAATCGATCAACGCCGCGACCAGCGATGTGGTGGCATCAGCCGATATGGCCGCCCTGGCCAGCCGCGACCTCCAGGCGCTGATGGCCCGTATCGACTCGGCTACAGCCAACAGCGAACTGGAAACGCTGATGACTGCGGCCACCGGAGCGAGTGGGGACCTGCGCCACGCGTCGGCCAACCTGCGCTCTCTGGCGGCCGCGGCACAGGCCAACGAGCAGAGCTTCGTCAATATCCTGGTCGCCGCCGACTCGGTCATGACCCGGCTCGAAGGCGGCAGGGGATCCCTCGGAATGGCGGTTACCGACTCGGTCCTCTATGTCGAGACCCTCGGAGCCGTGCGCGACGCGCGGCAGTTGATCGCCGACATCCAGGAAAACCCCCGGCGCTACTTCTCGTTCTCGATTTTTTAATGAACAAGCGACGTGCAGAGCGAGAGGTAAGCGCCGGAGGCATCGTCTTCCGGCGCGTTCCCGGGGAACCTACGCGGTTTTTGTTGATCCGCGATCCTTACCGCAACTGGGGGTTTCCCAAGGGCCATCTTGAGGATGGTGAGACGCCGGCCCAGGCGGCCGATCGGGAAACCTGTGAAGAGACCGGCCTGGAACAGCTGATCCTGCACGGCCCCATCCGACTGATCGACTGGCATTTTCGGTTTCGTGGCAGGCGTATTCACAAGTACTGTCACTTCTTCCTGTTCGAGAGTCCCGACGGTACTCCGGTCCCGCAGCAGAGTGAGGGCATTACGGACTTCCGTTGGTTGCCTATCGACGAAGCACTGAAGAAGCTCAGCTACGACAACGCCCGCGGCGTGCTCAAGCGTGGCGGCGAAATGGCGCGCACGTTGATCGCCGTCGGCGAGGGAAGACCGAGGAAGCGGGGCGGCGGGGCTGCGGGGCTGCGGGACGGAAGTCCAGAGAGTGAAGACGGGGGCCCTCAACATGCCGTCGCCAACACCGATGATGAAGTACCGGATACCAACGAAGAAGCAGCTCCACCGCCCCGCAGCCCCGCAGCCCAGCAGCCCCGCTAACATGCCCTCCATCGCCGCGCTGGTCGATTCGCGCGACGCGGTGTCCTACCTTCGTCGCAGTCTCCCCAAAGCCGGACCCAGCTTGGTTAGTTGCCGCAGCATCGGCGGTCTCGAGCGTTTGTTCGCCAGCCGGGTGGTCGACGCGGTGGTGCTGTCCCCGCGCCACCGCTTGTGGCGTGAAGCACGCGCGCTGGTTCAGGAGCGGTATCCTGCAGTTGCAGTAGTCGTCTATGCCGCGTTCCGGCCTGACGACGGGGACCTCTTGCTTCAGTGCCATAAGGACGGTGTTGCGGCCGCGGCCGTGTTCGGCGTTGACGATCCGGTGGTCGGGGAATTGGTTCTCCGCGTCTCGCTCTCTGCTCGGCGGAGGGAGGCCTTGGCCCATGCACCGCGGATGCTCAATCTCCTCGAGCCGCTGCAAGTGCGTGTGTGGGACGTCGTGGTCAAAGAGGCGGACGGAGCACTGCAGACCGAGGCCTTGGCCCGGCGGTTCGGGGTCAGCCGAGAGCACTTGTCACGCCAGTTTGCAGCCGGCGGAGCTCCCAATCTCAAGCGTGCGGTGGATTTGGCCCGCATCGTCTGCGCGGCACAGCTGCTTCACAACCCTGGCTACACACAAGCGGACGTCGCTCGCGTCCTGCCGTTCTCTTCCGCCAGTCACCTCGGCCGGACGTCGCAACGCGTCGCCGGGGTCAGCGCAGCGGGATTGGTCGACCTCGAGCCCGGTGAAATCCTGACTCGGTTCGTGCGAGGGAAGACGCGCAGCAGATTGTTGTGGTAAGCAGAGGTCGGTGAGGGCTCGCTGACCTAGTCGATGGCCCGGTCGTAGGCCGCGAAGATCTCGGTTCGGCCAATGATGCCCCTCAAGTGGTAGGGCGGAACTCGATCTACCACCGGCAGCATCTGTGCGTCCCGGGAACCCAGCTGCCGCAAAGCCGTTTGCAGGTCGTCGCTCAAGGTGACCCCTTCGCTGAACGGATGGGCGATATCGCGGATGTGAGTGTCTCCCGGGAGGTCGGGGTCTGCCAGCGCGTTCTTGAGATCCTGCCAGGTGAAAATCCCCACAACCACGTTGTCGGAGTCGACAACTGGGTACTCCAGTTGATTGCTGGAGCGGATCGTAGGCAACGTGCTCGCCAGGGTAGCGTCCGCCAGCACTATTGTTGGATCGTTGCGGTAGGCGTCTTGCACTGTCAGGCTGCGCAGCACTCCCTCGTCGGTGCCGTGGGAGATGCTCTCGCCCCGGCGGGCCAGCCACTCGGTGTAGATAGACTCGGGATGCAGCCGCTTGGCCACGACGTACGCCAGCGTGCCGCCCAGCATGAGCGGGAGAATCAGGCCGTAGTCGTTGGTCATTTCCAGGACCATGAAGATGGCGGTCAACGGCGCGTGGGTGGCGCCGCCCACCAGGGCCGCCATTCCGACCAGGCCGAAGGCAATCGGCTCGACCCCCAGCCCGGGAAACAGCGGCCCGCCAATGTCAGGCCCGTAAGAACGATTTTGGCCGCTGCCAGCAGCACCAGGACCCACGCCGACTGACCCAGGGCCAGCCCCAGGTCCAGTCCCTGATGGCCGCGTCCCCATAGCCCGGGCTCGAACTGGCTCGATACCGCGCCGACAACCACGGCGACAAATGTCAGTTTGAGCCAGGCAGGGACATCGCTCAGCAAGTCGTGGATCTTCCAAACGCCTCGGTTATAAAGGACGGCAACCACGCCGCCCAGCAAGCCGAGAAGGGCGTATAGAAAAAGATCGCTGGCCGGTCCGATGGTG
>JBDHMR010000331.1:0-4182 GCA_039656035.1 Gemmatimonadota bacterium | reverse complement strand
TGTCGGCAGGGGCCCTACCAGCGTATCCGCAGACTCGCCGGTTTCGCCCCTCAACGCGTTCGCCTCGGCTATGGCACCGGCTAGCAGAGCGGCAAAACCCGTCCGCTGCTCGAGCAATTGCGCACGCCGGAGCCTAGCCCGAAGCAGATCCGTTTGCGGCGCTTGGCCGGTTTGGTAACGGCTTTGGGAGGTGCGGATGGCCTGCTCCGCGAGGGCTATCCGCTGATCCCATACTGAAAGGATCGTTCGGGCAAACCCCAGACGGTACCAGGCCGTGGCCGCAGCGGCCGCAAGATCCTGTTCGGCAGAGACCGCCGTCAGGCTTGCCACTCCGCTGTCGGCGCGAGCGATCTCCGTGGCGGCGCCCTGTTTTCCGGGAAAGGGAAACCGCTGCCGCACGATGATCGGCAGTTGAGTCATGGCCTCCCGATCGAAGTCGAATGACGGCCAAGGCACCGAAATGACGCCCACGGTGACCGTCGGATCGGGTAGCGCCCCAGCCGGCCCGATCCGGGCGGTGGTAGCCGCGATGTCGGTCACCTTCGCCTGGAGGCCGCTGTTCTGCAGCAGCACCTGCTGCACGTAATCCCGGAGTCCGGGTGCTTGGAATACGGAGGTGGGCTCTTGAGCCGCCGCTTCCGCGGAAGGCGTGAATGTCAGCGTCGCCAGCGCCAATACGCCGAGACCTTTCTGCATGCTTCCCCCTGACCAGCCGATGGAGGGCTGGATCAAGCCTAGTGTGCGACCGGCTCAGGGCCGCCCGCTCGTGGATGTACTTGTGTGGCTAGAAGGAGGTCAGACTTGGGGAGGGGGCGTCAGTAGGGAGAGTGGTGCCAGTGGTGGATCGGCTGAATCAGTAACCGGAAGCGCGTAGGCAGATGGTGGTATCACAGAACGACTGGCGGGAGCCAGAACCGGCGTGACCTGGACCAGACTGCAATCACTCGTAGAGCAATCCTGCGACGTGTCGCTATGGTTCGACCAGGCGACATCCTGTTCCATCATTTGTTCGGGAGCGCAGGGCCGGTCGGTCCAATGACAGATTGCCGGGGCCAGTCGTGGCAGGATAATGGCCACGAGGAGGAGTGTGGCGCCACCGAATCGAAGTACCTGTCGCATTATTTCAATGTAAGCATGAACAGTTGTCTATCACTGGTTGGAGACCGCCAATCCGGAGCCGGCTTCCAGGGACGCGTCGTCGAACTCGTGCAGATGATGAGCCCGGATGATCGACTGCAGAGTGTGCACGTAGTCCTCGCCGCGCGCGGAGTATGACTTGAGCCCCTCGGCGACCGCGGAGCCGCTCAGGACATCGTGCTGAGCCCGCTCCTGGGCCCGCACTTGCCGCAGCTCCGCGTAGACCGGGTTGCTGTTGAGATTGTGGGCATAGGCCAGCACCCCGTCGAGCAGCGTCGGAAACGTCGCCACTTGAATGTTCTTCTTGCCGCTACCGGCGACCAAGCCGGCTTCCCCTTTTGAATGCGTGTGCTGCCCGAAGAGCGAATTCCCCTCACGGGCAAAGCGTGACGTACCCCAGGCACTCTCATCGGCTCCCTGTGCCAGGGCCAGGGAGATCGGGATGGCATCCACTCGTGCCAGCAAGTCGTCCAACTGATCAGCAGAGCCGCGATACTCCTCGGCCAGAGCGGAGACCCACGAAGACTCAGCCGCGTTCCATTCCCCAGCTCTCTCTTGCAAAGCCAGCAAACTGTCGCGCAGGGCGGCGATGCATTCGTTTGCTTCGAGAGCCAGGGGCAACAGCAGGCGAATAAACAGATCGACCTTCGCCTGCACCGGGCTCATCGACGCCATGTCGCCAGGCAGCGTCGACACGAACACCCGGGGAGCTTTTTTGGATACGGTGACGGAATCGAGTTGATACCCGAGTGAATCGAACAAATGGGCGAGGGCGCCTGCCGATCCATGGACGTCGATCGAAGCCGGGGCGTCCCTGTGTTGGCCAACCAACGACCCCGGCACCACAACCACGCACGCCAGCATGAGAAATCCAAATCGATTCACCCTAACCTCCTATTAACGCTGCACCCCGCACAACGCACTACTTAATGAACGTCCCCTTCTGCAGTTCGGTATAGGCCTGCTTCAATTCCTCGTCCGTGTTCATAACGATCGGCCCGTACCAGGCGACCGGCTCCTTGAGAGGCTGACCCGAAACGAGCAAGAACCGGATCCCCTCCTGACCGGCCAGTACCGTCACTTCATCGCCACGATCGAACAGGACCAAAGACCGGTTGCCGACATCGGCATCCTTGTCGGTAGCGTTGGGTCCTACACTGTCGGTGGGCGCGTCCAGCGGGTCCGACGCATCGCGGAACGTGCCGTCTCCTTGGAAGACGTAGGCGAAGGCGTGGTACGACGTCTCGACGGGCAGCGTCTTCCTCGTGTTGGGCGGGACATATACGTCGAGGTAGCTTGGGTCTGCCGCGATTCCTTCCACCGGTCCGCGCTGGCCCCAGAAATCGCCGCACACCACGCGGACCTGTGTGCCATCGTCATCGGTGATCTCGGGTATGTCGGCCGAGACGATATCCTGGTAGCGGGGCGCGGTCATCTTCTGCGACGCCGGGAGGTTGGCCCACAATTGGAACCCGTGCATGCGTCCTTTGGGGTCTCCCTGGGGCATCTCCTGGTGGAGGATGCCGCTCCCGGCCGTCATCCACTGCACGTCCCCGGATCCCAGCGAGCCGGTGTTACCCAAGGAGTCGCCGTGGTCGACGGTGCCGGCCAACACGTAGGTGATGGTTTCGATGCCCCGGTGCGGGTGCCAGGGGAACCCGGCGCGGTAGTCGTCGGGGTTCTCGTTGCGGAAGTCGTCGAACAACAGGAACGGGTCGAATTCGTTGGTCTTGCCGAAGCCGAAGGCCCGGTGGAGGCGGACGCCGGCGCCCTCGATGGCGGGCTGGGCGGAGCTGATTTGCTTGACGGGGCGGATGGACATGGGGCGGGGCTCCTTTGGCTACAAAGGTATCGCGTCCGTATTCTGGCGCCATGTTGGGGCTAAGAGGGCTAAGAGGGCTAAGAGGGAAAAGAGGGCTAAGAGGCTAAGAGACCGACCGCCTGACCGCCTGTCCGCTTTTTCCTATCCTAGTAGATCTCCCTCTCTTGCTTGTCCAACCAGAGAGGCCATACGGGCGGCCTCGGCGGCGGCGACTTGGCGGCCGAAGGGGGTGATGTGGTAGTAGCGGCGGTCCTTGGTGCCTTCACCGTTTTCGCTGACTGGTTGGATGAGGCCGAGGTTCTGCATTTCTCGTAGAGTGCGATACAACGTGCCGGGGCCGAGTACCTGGCGACCGCCTCTTTCATTCTGTTCCTGCATCAGGCCGTAGCCGTGTCGGTCTTCCTGGTTGAACAGCAACAGAAAATCGAAGACCAAGGGCCGGAGCGGTAACAGTGTCTCGGCTGTGTTCTCACTCATGGCGCAGCGCCTCCATTGGTTCGGTTTTCGTCGCCCGGCGGGCCGGGATGTAGCAGGCGGCCAGGGCGGTCACTCCCAGGAGCAGGCCGATGCCGGCGAAGGTGGCCGGGTCGGTTGGACTGATCCCATAGAGGAAGAATCCAAGGAACCGGGTGATGCCGAAGGCGGCGGCGAAGCCGAGCCCGAGTCCGATGGCCGTGAGTCGCGCGCCATACCCCAGGAACATCCGTCGCACCCTGTCGCGTCCTGCTCCCAGCGCCATGCGCACGCCGATCTCCCGCGTTCGCTGGGTCACCATCTGGGACATGATGCCGTAGAGGCCCAGTGCCGCCAACAACAACCCGATGCCGCCGAATCCGGTGGCGACGCCGGCGGCGATTTTCGATGGCAGCAGGGACAACCCCATTATCTCCACCATCGGCGCGTTCCAGTCGAGCGGCAGGTCCCGGTCAATCTGCCGCATGAGGCCGGCCATCTCCCGCGTCATCATGCCGGCGACACCCGGCTCGACTCGGGCGACGAGCGTCAGGTTGAGCGGCTGCTCCTGGGCCTGTGGCCGGTATATCATGAATCGCGGGTCCTCGCCTATGATTCGATAGCTTCCGTCCTTGGCAACGCCGATGACTGTCACCGGCAGTCCGTTCTCCTGGCCGCCGTAGGACAACTGTTTGCCGACGGGATCCTCACTGGGCCATATGCGCCTGGCGATTTCTTCGTTGATGATCGCGACTTCCGAAGAGCCCTCT
>JBDHMR010000330.1:0-3065 GCA_039656035.1 Gemmatimonadota bacterium | reverse complement strand
AACGGGCGGCCTCAGCCTGGACCATGCACCTGCGGTCGATGTCGGTTGCGTCGATGGTGACCCGGTCGAGCCACGTGGGACGAGCCAGGCGCCGTGCCAAGTCGGCGAGCACCATCGCCACCGTATACGGCTCTTCGCCGGAGGCACACCCGGCGCTCCACACGCGAACGCGTCCCTCTCGCTCCTGGAACAGTTCGGGCAACACCTTGTCTGCCAAACTTTCCCACGTGGCGGCATTGCGGAAAAACTTGGTAACGTTGATCGTCAGACTGTCCCGGAGTTTGGGGTATTCTTCCGGATACTCCCTCAACATGGACTGGTAGTCTTGGTAGGTGTGAACCCCACGCGCCCGCATACGGACGGCAATGCGCCGCCGAAGGCACTTTTCCTTGTACGACTGGAGAGCCAGGCCCTCCACATCGGAGATCTGTTGTGTCAGCGCCTGGAAACTCGCATCGTCTCCCGGGTTCATTCCGACGGCTCCAGCATGTCGAGATTGGCACGCGCCAGTTGATGCCCGGGATTTAGCGCGGTGGCCTGTTCCCAATAGTCCTTGGCCCGGGCTGAGTCCCTGCTCTTGAACGCCAGGTTTCCCAGCTTGAAATAGAGGTCGTCCCCCAGAGTCGGCTGCAGTTTGGCCGCGCGCTCATAGGCCGCCTGCGCGTCGTCGAAATTCCCCGTGCGGTAGCGCAGGTCGCCCAGGTTCTTCGAAAGCTGCGGCAAGCTCGGCTCGGATTCGAACGCGGCTTGTAGCATCTGATCGGCCTCGGCCACCTCCCCTACGCCCTCGAGCAGCACCGCCAGGTTGTTGGCCAGCACCGCATGATCCGGGTATGCCTCGCGGCCTTCGCGGGCCAGGTCGAGCGCCGCGTCGAGATCGCCCTCACCCGTATGGGCCAACGTCATGGCCCAGTACCACACCTTCGGCGGCGTTGCTTCGCCGATAAGTTCCCTGGCACGCGCCAGACGTCCGGTGGCTACTGCGAATTCCTCTCGTTTCACGGCAACGACACCCCACCCGGTCATGGCCTGGGAGTTGTCACGGGCGCGACTGACGGCATCGGCGAAAGCCGTCTCGGCCTCGTCGAGCTCACCGACGCGTTCCAGCGCGTACCCAAGGTTGTGCAAGACCCCCGGTCGGGGTCCGCCCTTGTCGACCGCTTCGCGGAAACAGGTCACGGCATCGGCCCAGCGCGCCTGTTTCAAGGCGATCAACCCCAAGAAAAACGGCGCGCCCCCCTCGGCCGGGCGCAGGTCAGCCACTCGCCGGAACTCCCGCAAGCCCTCTTCCAACATGTCGGTCTTGTAGAAGGCGATGCCCAGATTGCGGTGTTCCTCCACGCGTGCCTCGTTGGCGCGCGGCGCCTCTCGGGTACTGGACGTGCCGACACGGTGTACGAACCCGGCCGTGATCAAGCCGAACAGTCCCTTGCCAACATCGAATTCTCCCAGACCCGACTCTTCGAGGACCTGGTGAACGTCCCGCTCTCCGTCGAGCAACTGGAGAATCTTCTCCTGATTGGACGACAGGCTGGCGTCGCTGGCTTCAAGGCGCTCCTCTTCCGGCGCGAAGATCAGTTCGAAACTGGGGACCTTCTTCTCGATGAGACTCCACTCGTCAATCCGTCGGGCGCCTTCGAGGAGAAGCGACTCGGGATTGATCTTGACGAGAAGGTCCTCATGCTCCGGCGTCACTCCGGCTTCGAAATTGAACGTGCCCGACGTCCAGGTAAACAGAAAATACACCGCCTCTTCGATCTGGATCCGGAGGTATTCCTCCAGTTCACCACGCTCGACGACTCCCTGCTCCATGAGGATTTCGCCGAGTTTCCTGTCGCGGAACGACTCCTGAGCCTTGATGGCTTTCTGTAATTCCTCCGTAGTGATCCGTTCGGCGGCTATCAGCATGTCGCCGAGACGATCACGGCGGTTGACGATGGAGGCGTAACTGATGAGCCCATCTTCGAAGTAGATGTAGCCGAAATTATGCCTGTCAGCGACCGCCAGGCATCCGGTTTTCTTGCCCAACGCCAGAAGTTGGATGACGTCTGGAAGGCTCGCCTCCTTGAGGCTGCCCTTGATGGCCATCAGCGCCACTCCTCGATGACCCGGTCGCCCGTGTCGGGCCAGGTCCAGACCATCTTCTCGTGACTGCGCGGGCCACCGCTTGTCGGGGCGACGATGCCACTCGATCGTACCTTGCTGGTCCGGGCCGGGCGACGATCAGGAGAGCCCTCGAGGATTTCCCGGGCAAGTGCCGCCGAAGGCTGAACCTCCTTCACCTCGGCTGCCGTCAGCACGCGCTGCACCAATCCGTGCAGGCTGCGGATGCTTTCCACCGGCCGACTGGCTAGATACGCCGCCAACTCGGCATCATCGAGGTCGAGCTTGGCGCGCAACAGGCGGTCCGCGACCACCCGTCGTATCTCTCGCTCCGGCGCGGGGAGCTCTACCACCAAGCCACCTTCCAGACGAGTCAGCAGCCGTGGTTCGACCCCGGTCAACTGTGCCAGCGGTACCGCCGAGGTAAATACCATTTGCCGGTCGTCGGCCAACATCTTGTTGAACAGGATATACAGCTCTTCCTGGGTACGTTCCTTGTCCGCCAGAAAGTGCACGTCGTCCATCAGCAGCGCCGTTGCCCTTTGATACCTGGTTCGCCATTGGGCGATGCGCTCATGCTCCAGAGCGTCGATGAGTTCGCTGGTGAAGTCGTTGGCATCGAGGCAGGCTACCACCGCCCCCTCGCGCTCGGCGATGGCGTTGCCGATGCCGTGGAGCAGATGCGACTTCCCGCGTCCACTTCCGCCGATGATGACCAGTGGGTTGTAGCAGTTACCGGGATCCTCAGCCACGGCAAATCCGCTACGGAGAGCGACCTTGTTGCCTCCGCTTTCCACCAGCTCCTCGAGCCGCCACAGCGGCGAGGGGCCCGGTGGCGGGGTGACTCCCTCCTGCGCCCGGGCCACGAGGTCCTGTGCGGCAGCGACCTGATCCGGATCGCGAAACACCGGCGACCCGACGACATCGCTCGACAACGCCTCCGCCTCTGAGGCCAACGCCTG
>JBDHMR010000329.1:0-3612 GCA_039656035.1 Gemmatimonadota bacterium | reverse complement strand
GGTGCGGCTCGGGACCATCACCAAGGCGTGGCTGGGAACGGGGGAGGAGGCCACTACGGTCGGCCCTGTTTTCGCCCTCGACCCAACCTGCGACATCGTAGCACCAATGATCCGCAACGCCGCGGCGTGTTGCGACATGGGGATGCCCCTGGCCGACATGCTGCGCGCCTATCTGGCGAGCGCCGATTCGCCCTCCGGCGGCCGCGATCTTCACGCCGGGTCGTTCCCCCACAACGTGCTGCAACCGGTGTCGCCGATCGGGTTGATGGTGCCGGTGACCGCCGGCCTGGCGCTGGCGGGGCGGCTCCGGGGCGAGGCCATCGTGGCCCTGAATTGGGTGGGTGACGGTAGCACCAAGGCTGCGTCCACCCATGAAGGGTTCAACTTTGCCGCCACCATGCGGTTGCCGGTGATCTACATCGTGCAGAACAATCAGGTCGCTCTCGGCACGCGGGTAGAACAACACCATCTTGGTGGAGACTTGAGTGCTCTCCCAGGAGCCTATGGTATGGCCGGTGGGACGTTCGACGGCAACAATGTCCTGGATGCCTACGCGGCCACCAGGCTGGCGGTAGAGCGGTGCCGGGCCGGGCGCGGACCAGTCATGCTGGTGGCGAACACATTCCGGATGGGTGGTCACGCCACCCACGACGAACGGGAGGCGCGCGCCACGTTTGCCCCCGAGTTGTTCCAGGAATGGGGGAGACGGGAACCCATAGGAATGTTCGAGGAGTACCTGGTGTCGCAGGGAATCGCCCGTGACGAACTGACGAATACCGAGTTGGAGGTGGCAAGCGAAGTCGAGCGCGCCGAGGAGGATGCGTTGGCCAGTCGGGAACTGACGCCTGAACCCGCGTCCGCCCTTCGGGGCGTGTACGCGAGAGACTCCGTGCGGTAGCCTCGCCGGCACCGAGATCGAATCATGGCAACCAACAACGTGCTCGAGTCGTCGACCGCCACTGACCAGCCGCAGGGACACGCCTTCGGCACCGCTCCAGTGTTCCTGGCGAGCGTCAGCACCATCCTCGGTGCCATCCTGTTCCTCAGGTTCGGCTACTCGGTTGGCAACACGGGTCTCCTCGGCACGGTGATGATCGTGCTGGTTGCCCACATGGTCACCATCCCGACCGCCCTCGCCATCGCCGAGATCGCCACCAACCGGCGGGTGGAAGGCGGTGGGGAGTATTTTATCATCTCCCGGTCCTTCGGCACATCCATAGGCGGCGCCATCGGTCTGTCGCTGTATTTGTCACGGGCGCTATCGGTGGCGTTCTACATGATCGCCTTCGCCGAGGCGTTCCGGCAGCTAGCCCCGACTTTCGATGCGTTCCTGCCGTTTGCCTACGACCCCCGCATGATTTCCGTACCGGCCACGATCGTTCTCGGATATGTGGTCGTGACCCGGGGGGCCGCCATCGGGGTCCGCGCGCTGTGGGGTGTGGCGGCCATCCTCGGATTGTCGTTAGTGATGTTCTTTCTCGGCTCAGCGGTCGACGGATATTCGGCGCAGGCACTCCGGCCGTTAGAGCGAATTCCCGACGCTGCCCCGTTCATTCTGGTGTTTGCTATCGTGTTCCCAGCTTTTACCGGCATGACAGCGGGCGTAGGCCTGTCGGGTGACTTGGCGAATCCGCGGAAGTCGATCCCTCTCGGTGTCATCGGGGCCACTGTGGCCGGCCTGGTGATCTACCTGTTGGTCGCCGTCAAGCTGGCCCGGTCGGCACCTCCCGAACTACTGAACGCAGACCCGTTGGTCATGTCCAAGATTGCCCTGTGGGGGCCCATCATTCCCATCGGCCTTGCCGCGGCCACGCTGTCGTCCGCCATCGGCTCGATCCTGGTGGCTCCACGCATCCTTCAGGCTCTCGGCGCCGATCGCATCTTCCCCACGCCCAAGGCCAACACGGCGATGGCCGCGGGTTTGGGTGACGCCAACGAACCCAGGGCCGCCACTCTCGTCACCATCGGTATCGCGCTGTCGACCGTGCTGGTCGGCAATGTCGACTCCGTAGCGCGGATCATCACCATGTTCTTCATGGTGACCTATGGCTCGCTGTGCCTCATTAGCGCGTTGGAACACTTCGCCGCTCGCCCCAGCTACCGCCCTACCTTCCGCTCCAAGTGGTACCTGAGTCTCCTCGGCGCGGTCATGTCCCTGATCTTGATGTTCTCGATCCAGCCAGTCTACGCCGTCATGGCGCTGGCGGTGATGGTCGGGCTGTACTACGCCATCCGGTTGGGACGCGGGTCGGACGACATCGCCGCGCTGTTTCAGGGAGCGATGACGCAGGCGACCCGCTATTCGCAGATAAAATTGCAGGCCAGCAATACGCTGCGTAATGCGCAGGAATGGCGCCCGTCCGTCATCATGGTGAACGGCCGGACGTTCTCCAGGTCGGCTCCGTTGCAGATGCTCAGTTGGTTGTGCCGGCGCTACGGGTTTGGGAGTTACATCCACTTCATCCGGGGCAACCTGACCGAGGAGACCTATCGGGAGAGTCGGAAGCTGCGGCGACAGCTGGTCGACATCACTCAGGCGCGGCGTAGCTCCATCTACGTGGACACGATCATTTCGCCGTCCATACGGTCGGCGCTGGCCCAAGCGCTACAACTACCGGGCGTTACCGGTATGGACAACAACACCATCCTGCTGGAATGCCGGGCTGACGACGACCCCGAGGTCTTGAGCGAACTGGAGGAGGGCTGTCGGCTCGCGGCGGCGACGAGAATGAACAGCCTGGTCCTCAGGCACGGAGAGCATTTCTTCGGCAGCCGTACCACGCTGCACATCTGGCTGACGTGGCACGACTACGAGAACGCCAACTTGATCACCATGCTGGCTTACATCCTCCTGGGCCACCGGGATTGGCAGAACGCGGAGATCCGAATCTTCGCCGCCGTGCCCCAGGCCGAGGCCTCGGAGCGCCGGGGCCAACTGAACGACATGATCGATTCGGGGCGCCTGCCGATCAGCCGCAAGAGCGCCTGCCGATCAGCCGCAAGAATCTGCGGATCATCCCGACCGACGAGGCTGTCGATTTCGACGAACTCGTTGCCACCCGATCGGCCTACGCCGATCTGGTCATCTTCGGGTTCACCGAAGAGCGACTCAAGGAACGCGGCGGCGAGTTGTTCATGCGGCACCAGGGTCTGCACGATGTACTCTTCGTGTCCGCCAAGCAACGAATTCTGATCGAGTGATGCCTCAGGCCTTCGTCGCCGCGCTCGTGGTCGCGGCCATCGCCGCTTGCCGGATATCTCTCTCCCCTTTACAAAACAGAATAGACGTGGGTCGGGAGACCTTCGTCGTGTTCGTCGGCGATGGTGAAGGCAGCCAGGGCGACCTGTACGCCGTCAAGGCGGATGGAGGTAGCGTGTTTCCGGTGACGTACACGCGACTGCACGAGACCATGCCGGCGTTGTCACCGGACGGGGTCATGCTGGCATTCCTGCGGGGTCGCCGGGCCGGGGATTCCACCGACTACCGCGTCGTGGTCATGAATCTGCTGAACGGCGCCGAACGGGTACTGCTCACCGGTGAGGAACACCGCGCTCCGGTCACGCTCGGGTGGCACCCAACCGATCCTGTCCTCTATATCGCGACAACCGGTG
>JBDHMR010000328.1:0-3076 GCA_039656035.1 Gemmatimonadota bacterium | reverse complement strand
GCGGCGGTGTGGGCCAACGACAACACCCGCAAGGCCATCTTCGACGCCATGGAGCGGAAAGAGGTTTATTCCACTACGGGCTCGCGGCTGGCCGTCCGTTTCTTTGGCGGGTGGGACTACACCGAGCAGGACATGAACAGCCGGCAGCCGGCCTTCGCCGGGTACGAAAAGGGTGTGCCCATGGGCGGCGATCTTCGCGCCAGGCCCGCCGGTGCGGGCGCGCCGACGTTCATGGTCTACTCCCTCCGGGACGCCCAGGGCGCCAACCTGGACCGGATCCAGATCATCAAGGGGTGGCTGGCCGAAGACGGTGAGACCCAGGAGCAGGTGCACGACGTGGCCTGGTCAGGCGGCCGGCAACCGGGAACCGACGGCAAGCTGCCCCCGGTAGGCAACACGGTGGACGTCGCGAACGCCAACTGGACGAACACCATCGGGTCGGCCGAACTCGGCACGGTATGGACCGACCCGGACTTCGACCCTTCTCAAAAGGCGTTTTACTACGCTCGGGTGATCGAAATACCCACGCCACGGTGGACGACGTACGACGCGTTCCGCTTCGGGATTCCGATCCCGGAGGGCGCCCCAACGACTACGCAGGAGCGGGCGTACACGAGCCCGATCTGGTACACGCCCTAGCAGTGCAGCCACCACCTGGGACTCCGCCGCGGCCATGCGCGGTGCTGCTTGCCAAAGCATTGCTCTGAAATGGCTTAACGCCTCGGTGGGTGCTACGCTGCGGGTCCAGTGTCCCGGGCCCCGGGGCTTCGAGCGCGGCTACGGCCGAGTGCCCTAACTCCCACTCCCACATCCCCTTGACTTCCCTGAGAGCGGTACCTAGCTTCCGGGTCTGTCAATTTTTGGGACCCCGAACGGAACGTAACAACAGGGTTTATGCCGACCATCAATCAGCTCGTCCGGCACGGCCGGAAGCCGCTCAAGGCCATCGACAAGGCCCCGGCGCTCAAGAAGAACCCGCAGAAGCGTGGCGTGTGCACTCGCGTGTACACCACCACGCCCAAGAAGCCGAACTCGGCGCTCCGCAAGGTGGCTCGAATACGGCTCACCAACGGGTTCGAGGTCACGGCCTACATACCGGGCGAGGGGCATAATCTGCAGGAGCACTCGATCGTGCTGATTCGCGGTGGCCGGGTTAAGGACCTGCCGGGCGTTCGCTATCACGTCATCCGCGGCACTTTGGACACCTCGGGAGTGTCGGATAGGCGCCAGAGCCGGTCGAAATACGGCGCCAAGCGTCCCAAGGGCGGTGCATCATGAGTCGGCGCAACCGGGCAGTAAAGCGTATCGTCCCGCCCGACCCGCGGTTCGACAGCCAGACGGTATCGAAGTTCATCAACAACTTGATGCTCGATGGCAAGAAGAGCACGGCCGAGGCCAATTTCTACACGGCCATGGACCTCATCGAGAGCCGTACGGGCCAGCCGGGTGTGGCGGTGTTCAAGCAGGCGTTGGCCAATGTGAAGCCTTCGGTTGAGGTCAAGAGTCGCCGGGTGGGTGGCGCCTCGCTGCAGGTGCCGGTCGAAGTACGGCAGGAACGGCGCACGGCACTGGCCATGCGTTGGCTGATCGGATTTTGCCGTAAACGCAGCGAGCGCAGCATGGCTGAGCGGATGGCGGCGGAGTTCATCGCAGCTTCGAAGGGCGAGGGCGCGACGGTCAAGAAAAAGGAAGACACGCATCGGATGGCGGAAGCCAACCGGGCGTTTGCACACTATCGCTGGTAGTAGGGGCGGCGCGTGCGTCGCCCCTACCCGTGACGATAACGGGATCATATAACGATAACGGGCCATGTGACGGCGCAAGCCACCTCTGACCCCAGAAGACGACAACGCGAAAAGCCTGCGACAAGGCTTGCATCCAGGGCTTGGCCCGGATGAGCGCGGAGCGATACCGCCTGGCACTAGCCAGGGCAGGTCGCCCCGCTTTTTCACTGGTATGAGATCGAGTGTTTATGACGACGTCGGTAACTGAAACTGCCACCCCACGGGTTGGCTTGCGAGATAAGAAGAACATGGCACGCACTACACCGCTCGAACACTATCGTAACATCGGCATCATGGCGCACATCGATGCCGGGAAGACGACTACGACCGAGCGTATCCTCTATTACACCGGTGTGAACTACAAGATCGGTGAGGTCCACGAGGGTGCTGCCACGATGGACTGGATGGAGCAGGAGCAGGAGCGCGGCATTACCATCACCGCCGCCGCCACCACCTGCCACTGGACCTGGAACGACATCGAGCACCGGATCAACATCATCGACACTCCGGGCCACGTTGATTTCACCGCCGAGGTGGAGCGTTCACTCCGCGTGCTCGATGGAGCGGTGACGGTACTCGACGCTGTGGGTGGTGTTGAGCCACAGACTGAAACGGTATGGCGTCAGGCCGACCGGTATGGCGTACCCCGCATCGTGTTCGTCAACAAGATGGACCGTGTCGGTGCCGACTTCGACCGCTGCCTGGCCATGGTCAAGGACCGATTGGGCGCCAATGCCCACCCTGTCCAGATACCTCTGGGGAGCGGTGAGTTGTTTACCGGAATAGTCGACCTGGTCCGCCGGGTTGAGATCGTCTATGACAACGAGTCGCTGGGGGCAACTTTCGTCGAGGGCCCGGTGCCGGATGCGCTCAAGGACCAGGTTGAACAGCTGCGCCACGATCTCGTCGAGGCGGCAGTGGAGCACGACGACGAGTTGCTGGAGAAGTATCTTGCCGGCGAGGAGTTGACGGAGGAAGAGATTCACCGCGCCGTCCGCAAGGCTACCATCGGCGGCGGCATAGTGCCGGTGCTGTGCGGCTCAGCCTTCAAGAACAAGGGTGTACAGCAGTTGCTCGACGTGATCACGGCCTATCTGCCGAGCCCGGCGGACGTACCGGCCATCATGGGGCACGCACCGCAGCACGACGACACCCATGTGGAGCGGAAGACATCTGACGACGAACCGTTCGCGGGACTGGCGTTCAAGGTGGCCACCGACCCTTACGTCGGCCGTCTGACCTTTTTCCGGGTGTACTCGGGCTCACTCAAGTCGGGCAGCTACGTCTACAAC
>JBDHMR010000327.1:0-3096 GCA_039656035.1 Gemmatimonadota bacterium | reverse complement strand
CTCGCGCGACACCCGGCGCATCAAGACCACCGCCGCGCCGCTCCCATCGGGTACCGGGCCGGCACGGGGCCGTTGTACCAGGGCGATCACCCGGCCTTCCCGGAAGACACCGCCCGGTCCCAGTGTTACTTGCAGCACGCCGGTTACTCCCAGAGGTCCCCGCAGGTTGAATCCCCGGTAGGTCAGGAAGTTCCCCAGCGAATAGACAATGGGGCGCCCACGGTAGAACTCTATTCCACGGAGCACGTGGGGCCCGTGGCCGATGACGGCGTCGGCGCCGGCGTCGATTACCTGCCGGCTCCAGCGCCGCAAATCTCCCCGGGGTTCGCGTCCCAGGAATTCGGGGCCGTCTGGCGTGTTGACGGCCGCGCTGCCTTCGTTGCCGCCATGGAACGTCACCACCAGGACGTCGACCAGTGGCTTGATCGAGTCGACTACTTCCGCGCTGCGCTCCAGATCCAGCAGATCGTAAGAGTGGGAGTAGGAAGCAAACCCTATCAATCCGACCACTGTGATACTGTCTCCCCGCCAAACCGTATCGATGGCGATCAGGCCCAGTGGCCCAACCACGCCGAGTCCAACGGCTTCGAGGCCCTCAGCCGTCGCTACTCGACCGGCGGGGCCGAGGTCGTTGGCGTGGTTGTTGGCCAGCGTCATGTGAGTGAAGCCGGCTTCGGTCAGGCGCGGCGCCAGGTAGGTCGGAGTCACGAACGCGTAGCAGTTGCGGCGTACTCGACCGTTAACGAGACACTTGGCGGGCGTCCCGCTGTCGGCCAGCGTGCTCTCGAAGTTGCCGACCACAAGGTCACCGACCAGGAACGGTGCCACCGCCGACAATAATCCTCGACCGGAATCGGGTGGGATGCCATCGTCGAGAGTGAGCGTTCCGAGGTTGATGTCGCCCACGAACGCGAGTTGCACCGGTTGCGTTGCCCGTGGCGGTCCCAGCGCTTGGAGGAATCGCTCGATTTCGTCAGGGGGAAACCGGACCGTAGCGTCCGAAGTATCGTGGGAAATGACGTTGGGCGGTGGCACCGGATCGAGTGAGTAACTTGGCGCACCGGCGCACCCGGTTCCGGCTACCACCGCCACGACGGCAACCAGCAGTACCCGCACGCTAGCTGCCGGCGGTGGTTCTGAGACGGGCAAGACTTTCGTCGCGCCCGACCACGGCAAGCAGTTGATCGACCGGCTCGGACACTGTCGTTCCCGTCAACGCTACGCGGATGGGTTGCATGACGTCGCCCACGTTGAGTTCATTGGCGCGGGCCACCTCTCGCAGGGTCTCGACGATTCGATCTGCCTGCCAGTTTTCGGAACTTGTGCCTTCCAGGGCATCGATCGCCAGCGCGAGGTTGGTGTTGAAGGCGGTGGCCATCTTGGCGACCAGTTTGTCCGCCTTGGCGTCCCGCTCGATGCGCCCGGCATCCAGTCGAACGGCCACCTGCTCGGCGATGTGGGTGATCGTGCGGGACCTGGCTTTCACGCTATCGATGAGACTTGCCAGATCCGCTCCGCCGCCGTCGATGCCCATCTCCGCCAGCGTGTCGCTGACAGGATCCATCAATGACTGGGCGGGGAGTGCCGAAAGGTATTGGCCGTTCATCCACTCCAGCTTGGCGGTGTCGAACACCCCCGGTTTCTTGTGGACGGCCTCCAGGGTGAACAATCGAATCAACTCTGCTTCATCGAGGATCTCCCGGTCTTCGCCGGGCGACCATCCCAACAGCGCCAGGAAATTTCGCATCGCCAGGGGGAGGATGCCTTCCTGTTGATAGTCACCAACCGCCGTCGCACCGTGCCGCTTGGAAAGTTTCTTGCCGTCCGACCCCAGGATCATTGGCACGTGGGCGAATGTGGGAGCTTCGTAGCCCAGCGCCCGGTAGAGCGCAATTTGCTTGGGCGTGTTCGACAAGTGGTCATCACCTCGGATGACGTGGCTGATGGCCATGTCGTGGTCGTCCGATACCACGGCCAGATTGTAGATTGGCGTCCCGTTGCTTCGCAGGATTATCAAATCGTCCAGGTCGCGGCCTTGAAACGATGTTGGTCCGTGGACCAGGTCGTCCCAGGCGATGGTCTCGTCCGGCATCAGGAACCGGATGGCGTAAGGATCACCCGCCGCGAGACGCTGCTCGATGACCTCCGGCGTCAGCCGATGGCAACGACGATCGTAGCGGAACGGCTGTTTGCTGCCCGAGGCCGCCTTTCGCTGGGCGTCCAATTCCTCGACCGTGCAGAAACAGCGATACGCCTTTCCCTCGGCCAGGAGCCGTTCGGCCTCGGCTCGGTGGCGGTCGACTCCGTCCGCCTGAAACACCGGTCCTTCCTCGATGGTGATCCCCAGCCACTCGAGTCCGTCTAGGATTACCTGGGTGTGTTCGTCGGTGGACCTCGCCCGGTCGGTATCCTCGATGCGCAGGATCAGCGTGCCGCCGGTATGCTTGGCAAACAGCCAGTTGAACAATGCCGTGCGGGCGCCGCCAACGTGGAGGTGGCCGGTGGGCGATGGTGCGAAGCGAACTCGGGGAGCGGCAGGCGCCACGTCTGAACCTCACGAGAAAAAAGAAAAGGAGCGCCGGGCTGCCACGTGAAGGGCGTTGCGGCACTCCTCGGATGTGGGACCAGCGCACGGAGCGGGAGGGATTCGAACCCTCGATAGGAGCATTACCCCTATGCCGGTTTAGCAAACCGGTGCCTTCAGCCACTCGGCCACCGCTCCCGGGGCTGGAAACTCGCATCCCCTTTGGGCAGATGCAAGCCCGCCCAATTACTGCGCGACGGCCTCCAGCACCCGTAGCAGACGGCTCTTGACCTCTTCGGCCAGCGGCGCGATCTCGTCCCTGCCTGTCACACCGAGTTGTACTGCCGGGTCGATCGCCGTAATGACACTTTCACCGGCATTGTCTCCCTGATACACGACGACGTTACAGGGAAGCAGGAGCCCGATGTCCAACTCCTCGCCAAGCGCCTGATGGGCCAGGGGAGGGTTGCACGCTCCCAGGATGATGTAAGGCCGGAAGTCCACGTCGAGCTTCTTCTTGAACGTCGCCCGCACGTCGATCTCCGTCAGCACGCCGAATCCTTCATCCATCA
>JBDHMR010000326.1:0-3280 GCA_039656035.1 Gemmatimonadota bacterium | reverse complement strand
ATAACCGGGCCGGACTCGAGCCGGCAAGCCGATCTCTCTACGCAAGTTGTTGCGCTTAGGGGATGATCTGTGCAAAAAGAGTGAACATAGTTGCGCGATCAATATCACCTAATCCCTTGTTTATCAACATGTTAACCTAGTGGCGCGAGTGTTGCCATGGTGTCCGACAGTTCGACAAACCGTACGCGGGTCTGTGCCGTGGCCAAGCAAGCAGGATTCACCTTGATAGAGATCGTCATCGTGTTCGTGCTGATGGGGACTATGGTCCTGATTGGCATGCCCAGGATGATGAACACCTTGGAGCACAACGATGTCCGTGGTGCTCGGTCAAAGGTGGTGGCGCTATTCAATCGGGCCAAGGCCCAAGCCATCGAAACCAATCGGGGCACCAGTTTTCACATTCACTCGACCATGGTGATGATCACCCAGAACCTCCCTGGTGGGGGGATCGACACGGTTCTCGTTCAGGACTTCGGCCCCGCTGGTGTGGGCCTCGTGGGGACCAGGACCGTGATCGCGATAGATCCGCGAGGTGTGGCGACCAATTTGGGCACCTCCACGGCCTCGATAGCCCTTTCCAAGGGCGCGCATGCCGATACAGTGCTGATCACCGGGTTTGGGAGGGTGCTCTCCCGATGAGGAACGAGACTTCCGGATTCACCCTGGTGGAGGTGCTGGTTGCCATCGTGATATTGTCGATTGGGCTACTGGCTCTGGCGAGCGCCACCGCCAACGTCTCGAGAATGGCCGGTTACGGCAAGTGGGCCACGGCCGCCTCGCAGGTCGCCATCAGGCGCCTTGAAGCCATTCGCCAGGTAGCCTACTCCACCACGCCGGCGTGCACCTCCTCGGCGTTGGTGGGCGGAGGGCCTTTGTATGCCAACGGCATGACTGAGTCCTGGCGTATCGTCGGCACCGGGAACACCCGGGCCGTCGAGGTCGTGGTGTCCTATCCTCGGGCACAGACCGTGGTGACCGATTCCGTTTCAACCATCCTCAGGTGTAGCTGACATGACCACGTCGCGCGGGTTTACCCTCATCGAGCTGATGATAGCGCTGGTCATATTCGCCATCGCGGCCACATCGATCTCCCGGTTCGCCCTCAACAGCCAGCGGGTGTCGCAGGCACAAATAGAGATCATCGCCATGCAGTCGAATCTCCGGACGGGCACTTTGGTGGTGCCCACGGAGCTCAGGGAATTGGCGGCCAATGGCACCGGGTCGGACATCCTGGCCATGGCGTCGACCAGCATCACCTTCCGGGCGATGCGGGGAGTTGGCTTCATGTGTCAGGTATCCTCTACCGAGATCCGGTTACTCGATACCGGCTCGATTCCTTTCTACGGGACACGCAACGTCGCCAGCGGGCGCGATTCCGTCCTCGTGTTCGTCGAGAACGACCCCGACGATTCGACGGATGACGCTTGGTTGGTCCTGGAGCCTACCGCTGTGGATGTGGCCAGCAATTGTGGCGTCAACGCCGCCGTACGACTGACGTTCAACGACTTCTCCGGGTTGCTCCCTAACGGGGTGGCCGACATACAGGTTGGCGGGCCCGTCCGGTCGTTCGAGGTAATGGAGTTGGCACAAATGATCAGCGGCGGCGCCACCTGGCTTGGTGCCCGGTCGGTAAGCGGTGGGCAGGCCAGCCTTCAGCCGGTGTTGGGTCCGCTCCAGGTCAACGGCTTCCGGCTGGAATACTTCACCACTGCCGGGTTGGCAACCACCGCTCCAAATGATGTCCGCCAGATCCGTCTAACCCTGCGAGGCGTCACTCAACGGGCGGTGAGTCGGGGTCTGGGAGACAGCCCATCATTCCTGCAGGACAGTCTCATCACTACCGTCACCCTGCGGAACGCAGGTTGACGCGAGAGGGAGATCACATGATGCACACTCCCAACCTTGCCGACGACCGTGGCATTGCACTAGCGATATCCGTCTTCGCCATGGTTGTGATCGGCGGACTCGTCGGCGCCACGTTTTACGTCGGCCACCTCGAACAACGGAGCGGCCGCAACACCATGTACGCCATCCAATCGTTCGAGGCGAGCGAAGCAGGGCTGACGTCCGTGTTGACTACATGGAACGGTTCCTACAACAGCCTGGCGGTAGGCAACACCATGACGCTTCCGACGGTGAACCTGTCGGGTATGGTGTCGTTTACGCCGGCTCTTACCCGGCTCAATTCGAATCTGTTCTTGGTCAAGTCGACCGGGCGCCGGACCGATGCCGGCGGGAACATCATGGCCGAGCGGACCGTTGGCTCCCTGACGCGATTGTTGATTCCCAATGTCAACATGAGCGCCGCGCTTACGGTTAACGGAGCTCTGACCCTGGGAGGGTCCGCTGAAGTCCACGGAATAGATGCGGTTCCTACGGGGTGGGGCGGCTGTCCAGCCACGCAGGACGTCCCCGGTATTCGTTCCTCAGGTACCACTGTCAACACCAACGGCGCCAACTGCAACGGCTTGGCATGTGTCGATGGTAACCCGCCGTTCATCGGTGGCGACACAACGGTCACCTCTCAGATGTTCAACGATTTTGGCGGGATCACCTTTGCCGAACTGGCTGCGATGGCGGACCACAACGTGTCGGGTACCATCACTGGACTCAGCCCCTCATTGACCGGTCTCGCCTGCAACACCGGTGACTCTGGAAACTGGGGTGAGCCGCTAACCGGTACGGCGTTCGGAGCTTGCTACAATCACTTCCCCATCATCTACGCGCCCGGAAACGTCAGATTGTCCGGTGGCCGGGCTCAGGGCATCCTCCTGGTGCAGGGGGATCTCGATCTTTCGGGTGGGGTCGAATTCTTCGGACCGGTAATAGTGCAGGGGAGAGTACGCAGTACGGGAACCGGAGGACACATCTATGGTGGCCTCATGGCGGCCCAGGCAGACCTCGATCCTTCTACCTTGACCGGTAACTCAGTGGCCCAGTTCTCCTCGTGCTCCATCGCCAGGGCCCTCCAGGCTTCCGCCAACGCGATACCCCTGACCGGCCGCTCCTGGGCTCAGTTGTACAACTGAGCCCGGCTGATTGTCAGCGGTAAGCTCACCGCGCCTCGACCACCGCGTCGGGGCGCGGTTGTGCGTCCGGTATCAACGTCAACACCACGTGGTCCGCCACTCCACGCCGTACAGGACCAATCCGGCTGTTCTCCCGCGACGGATGCACCCGGTTGGTGAGAAGCACCACCACCAGCCGGTTCCGCGGATCGATCCAGATCGAAGTTCCGGTAAACCCGGTGTGTCCGAAGCTATCATCCGACATCAACATC